>JALVZP010000332.1:0-1118 GCA_027037575.1 Desulfobacterales bacterium
GGATAAAAGAATCCTTAAAAAAGATATCCCTCCTCTTTCCTGCGGAAATATCCTTTTCTATAGAGATACTGGAAGAGATAGATTGGGCAGAAAGGTGGAAGAGGTTTTTTAAGCCAATTCAAGTAAGCGAACTCCTTACAGTTATCCCTTCATGGGAAAGTGTATCTCCTAAGACAAAGTATGTAATAAGAATAGATCCTGGGCCAGCATTTGGAACAGGACAGCATCCCTCAACAAAGCTATGCCTTAGGGCAATGGAAGAGTTAAAGATAGAGGATATGCTTGATATAGGGACAGGAACAGGAATCCTTGCAATATATGGAGCCATTCTCGGAGCAAAGAGGATCCTTGCAATAGACATAGATCCTGTGGCAATTAAATGGGCAAGACACAATGTTGAGCTAAATAGGGTATCTGATAGGGTAGTCCTTTCTGATAAGCCTATTCAGAAGATCTCAGATAGATTTTCTACCATTGTTGCAAACCTCTTATTTGATGAATTAATGGATGTCCTTCCTTACATACCTCACCTCCTTAAAGAAAATGGACACCTAATCACATCTGGGATATTAGATAATCAAAAGAAAGACCTGCTTAAGGAATTGAGAGATCTGGGATTTAATGTTTTAAAAGAAAAATCTGAGGAAGACTGGATCTGCCTTATATGTAGAAGATGAGGATCTTCTATGTAGATAACATAAGACCAGAAAGGCCTTGTATCATAGAAGGTTCTGAAGCAAGGCACATATATAAGGTTCTTAGGATGGGGAAGGGAGATGAGATCTTATTAATGGACAGCAACGGAAGAAGATATAGGGCAGTGATAGAAGATATAAGAAAGGGAAAGGTATATGCCCTGATAAAGGAGTCGATTCCTGAAGTAGAATCTTCTCCAATTGAGATAACCGTATGCATCTCCATGATAAGGAGTGATCCAATGGATCTTGTTATACAGAAGGTATCTGAGCTTGGAGCAGAAAGGGTTATTCCATTTTACTCTGAGAGGAGTATTGTAAGGATACCTGAAGAGAAAGTGGATAGCAGGCTTAGACACTGGAAGGAGGTAGCAATAAGTGCTTCAAAGCAGTGTGGAAGGAAAAGACCTTTGGAGATAGTTG
>JALVZP010000332.1:1128-1752 GCA_027037575.1 Desulfobacterales bacterium
AAAGGGAATGGGAGAATTACCTTCTTATATTTCTCTGGGAACATGAGAAGGAAAAAACCCTAAGGGAAATCCTTATAGACAAAAGAGGGATAAAGAAGATTGTAGGGATAATAGGACCTGAAGGAGGATTCAGTAAAAAAGAGGCAGATATGCTAAAGGAGAAAGGATTTATTCCTGCTACTCTTGGAAAAAGGATATTAAGGGCAGAGACAGCAGCAATAGTATTTGTTGCTATTGTTCAGTATGAGCTTGGAGATCTATCTTATCAGATGGAAGCTTCTTCTCCAATGGGGCCATGACCAGTAGATGAAAAATGCCTTCCCCTTTACATAACTTAAAGGAACAAATCCCCAGAATCTACTGTCATAGCTATGATTTCTATTGTCTCCCATCACAAATAGTCCCCACTTAGGCACCTTTACAGGGCCAAATTCCTTTATCAGTGGTTTAGAATTATCATAATAGGCATGTTTATCAGGATAGAGCTTTCCGTTTATATAAACCTTCTTTCCCTCAATCCTTATTGTATCACCAGGAAGCCCTATCACCCTTTTTATAAAATCCTTGCTCTTATCAAGTGGAAAGATGAATACAATCACATCTCCCCTCTCTGGCATCTTTCCT
>JALVZP010000333.1 GCA_027037575.1 Desulfobacterales bacterium
TTGAATACAGATTGCAATTTTTCCTGTAGATACTGCTTTGAGGAAGGAGTAAAGGAAGGAAGATACATGAAAGAGGATGTGATAGATAAGGCAATGGATTTTATAGAAAGGGAAATAGAAAGAGAACCTGCAAAGGAGCTTCTTATCGGGCTTTATGGAGGAGAGCCATTTCTTAGTCCAGATATTGCAAGAAGGGTGATCTATAAGGCAAGGGAAATAGCAGAGAGGCACAATCTAAAATTCAGGATTGGTGCAATAACAAATGGTTCACTTCTTACGAGGAAGATGGCAGAGGAGTTTTCAGGGCTTGGGCTTGAAAAGGTAAGGATTACAATTGATGGACCACCAGAGATACACAACTATTTCAGGCCATTTAAGAATGGGAAAGGAAGCTTTGATGCAATTATAAGAAACATAAAGGAGATCCTTGATATTATAAGGATTGAGATTGGAGGAAACTACTCCTTAGAGACATATAAAAGATTTCCAGAACTTCTGGATATACTGATAGATGAGGGGATAACACCTGATAGGGTAGATTCTGTAAGATTTGAGCCTATTATAAAGCAAAGAAGGGGTAGCTCTATTTATGGTATAGGATGCACATCCATAAATGAAGATTGGGTCTCAGAGACAGGTCTTTTCTTAAGGGAGGAGATCCTCAAGAAGGGATTCAGGACAAGGAAGATAGAGCATAAATTCTGTTTAATTAATAATCCAAGAGGATTTGTCATAAATGTGGATGGTAGTATATATAAGTGTCCGGGGTTTATCGGGATAGAGAGATACAGGATTGGAGATGTCTTTAATGGGATAAAGGAGGTTAGCCCATATAGGCCTGAGATATGGAAGAATGAAAGATGTGAATCCTGTGTTTATCTTCCCCTGTGCTATGGTGGATGTAGATACATGTCATATATAAGGGAGGGAGATGCAGATCTATTAGATTGCCACAGGCCTTTCTTTGAAAAGAACCTTTATAAATTCTTACTACAGGATCTTAGGTTTAAAAATATTGGATAGAAATTCAAAAAATCTCCTTTTATTTACCACACTCAGCACTATCTGGGCAGTCATATTCGGCCTCATAGGCCCATTCTATGTAATACATGTGGAAAGGCTGAGTGGTGGAATGGAAAAGCTTGGTATTGCCTTTGCTATCATGATATTCTTTCAATCCCTTGCCTCTTATATTGCTGGAAGATCATCTGATAGGCTTGGAAGAAAACCATTTCTTTTCCTGATTGCCTATGTGGATGCTATTATCCTCTTCCTATATACCCTGATAAAGGGGACTGTGGAGCTATACATACTTCAGGGGCTTTTTGGCATAAGTAATGGGGTATCTCAGACAATAAGTGTCTCCCTCTTAGGAGATATTACAAAGAAGGAAAAGAGAGGGAGGGCAATAGGGATATTCCATGCAATTGTTGGGATTGCATCCTCCTTAGGACTTGTCCTGAGTGGTTATGCAGTAAAAAGATATGGGCTTAAAAGCATATTCTATATAGCCTCATTTGTCCTTTTCTTTTCCACTATCCTCCTTTTTGGGATAAGTGAAGATTCTTCCCTTGATAATGAAGAAGCTGATTAGGACTATACATGCACTAAGGGCTACTATGAGCTGTGAATGCCCATAATGAACTTTTACAAAGCGAAGAAATATGATTGATAAAAAAAACCAGATAATAAGAGGCAAAAACCTTTTCATAACTATTTCCCCAGGCAGAATTGGCTAAATATCCTTTCAA
>JALVZP010000334.1 GCA_027037575.1 Desulfobacterales bacterium
TAAGAAGCCTCCTGCGCCTGCATACAACCCTTCTGTATTCTCCCTTACCACGACAAAATCAATATCCTCTGGACCTTTATCCTTTAAGGGTGTTTCTACACCTGGAAAAAGAACAACAGGTCTTAAATTTATATAGAGGTCAAGCTCAAATCTGAGTCTAAGAAGTATTCCCCTTTCAAGTATTCCGGGCTTTACATCAGGATGACCAATAGCACCCAGGTAAATGGCATCATAGTTCTTTTTTAAATCATCTATTAGTCCATCAGGAATAAGTGTTCCATCTTTCAAATATCTATCTCCACCAAGTCCCAAGTCATTAAATTCAAAGTCTATATTTAGCTTTTTAGAAATGGCATTTAGTGCCTTCACCCCTTCTCTAATTACCTCAGGACCTGTTCCATCTCCTGGAATAAGGGCAATCCTGTATTTTTTCATCTTTTCTTCCTCCTGTTTTCAGGTCTAAGTGCCCTGACCATTGCACCAGCTCTCCACATCTCTGAATTCCTCATCTTTTCAAGCTCTTTCTGTAGCCTCTCTCTATAGTCAGGCTTACTATTTTCCTCTATTACCCTTTTTGCCTCCTTTCCACTTCTTACACTCTCATAAAGCTCCTCAAAAAGTGGTAGCACCGCATCCCTAAACCTCGGTGCCCAATCCAATGCTCCTCTTTGTGCTGTGGTGCTACAGTTTGCAAACATCCAATCCATTCCCTTTTCTCCAACAAGCTTTATAAGACTTTGTGTAAGCTCTTCTACTGTCTCATTAAATGCCTCACTTGGAGAATGACCATGTTCTCTTAAGACCTTATACTGCGCCTCCATAACTCCTGCAAGACATCCCATAAGGACTCCCCTTTCTCCTACGAGATCACTATATGTCTCTTTCTCAAATGTGGTCTCAAACAGATATCCTGAGCCTATAGCAATACCAAGTGCAAGACATCTTTCCTTTGCCCTTCCTGTATAGTCCTGAAATATTGCATAGCTTGCATTTATTCCACTTCCTTCCAAGAAATTCTTTCTTACACTTGTTCCAGATCCCTTAGGTGCAACCATTATTACATCCACATAATCTGGTGGAACAACACCTGTAAGATCCCTAAATACAATGGAAAATCCATGAGAAAAATAAAGTGCATCTCCTTCATCTAAGCACTCTTTCACAATAGGCCATGTAGCCATCTGACCAGCATCAGAAAGAAGATTCATAATAATTGTCCCTTTTTCTGCTGCCTCTCTTATTGGCAAAAGTGTCTTTCCAGGAATAAATCCATCCTTTATTGCCCTTTCCCAATTTGGGCTATTTTCTCTCTGCCCAACGATTACTTCAAATCCATTATCTCTGAGATTTAGCGCCTGTGCAGGCCCTTGAACACCATATCCCAATATAACAATCCTTTCATCTTTTAATACCTCTTTTGCTTTCTCTAAGGGAAACTCCTCTGAAGTTACAACCTCTTCCAGGACTCCACCAAAGTCTATCTTTGCCATAAAATACCTCCTCCTGTAATTTTTGCCTAATTATCATTTTTGGTGTAAATTGGCAATTTTGGATTTTCAAATAAACAAAATTATACTATAAAACAGCTAAAACAGAAAGAGGGAGTCAGAGATGGATCTCAAATCAGAGATTTATGTGAGTATTCCTTTTAGCATGCTCATAGAGTCATACTTAGATTCCTTTATAGAGAACAGGGTAAATCCTGAGATATCCTTTGGATCAGATGCACTGGATAGATATTCAAAGAAGGATTATGAAGATGTTGCAAAGGAGCTACATTCTCACGGGCTTTCTATATGCATTCATGCACCATATACAGACCTTTGTCCTGGATCACCAGATCCTAAGGTAAGAGAGGTTGCAAGATTTAGGTTTGAACAGACATTAGAGCTTGTCCCTATATTTAAGGCAAGATCCGTAGTATTTCACACTGGATTTGATGAAAAAAGATACTATGAGGTAAGGGATCTGTGGATAAAGAATTCTGTTGAGATATGGGAATACATTGCAGAAAGGTTAAGGGAATACAATGCAAAACTAATGCTGGAAAATGTCTTTGAAAGAAGACCTGAGGACATGATCTCATTAATAGAGGAACTTGGATTATACGAAAATATAGGAATCTGCTTTGATGCTGCCCATGCTAATATATTCAGTATTGTTCCTGTGAGGAGATGGATAATGCTTCTTTCTCCTCACATAAAAGAGATCCATCTACACAACAATTCTGGAAATTGGGATGAACACAGGGGTCTTGATAAAGGAATAATAGATTTTTCTGAGGTGCTAAAACTGGTTTCTGAAAAGAATAAAAAGCCGATCGTTACACTTGAGGTTCACAATGACGAGGAATTTTGGTCTTCTCTCGAATACTTAGAAAAAATATGGCCTTGGAGGGAGAAATGAAACTTGAAGATACCATAATATCCAAGTCCATAATTGAATCCTTTAAAGAGAAGCTGCTTGATTCTGTTGAATTGGATGTTGCGCTTGTTGGAGCAGGCCCAGCAAATATGATCGCAGGATATTACCTGGGAAGATCAGGGATAAAGGCAGCTATATTTGAGGCAAAGCTTGCACCAGGTGGTGGAATGTGGGGTGGGGGAATGATGTTTAATGAGATTGTGATTCAAGAAGATGCCCTTCCTATTGTAGAAGAGATAGGGATAAATTATAGGTCAAAGGGGGATGACTACTATACAATGGACAGCATAGAGGCAACTTCTACAATAATCTCCAAGTGTGTAAAAAGCGGGACAAAGATATTTAATCTGATAAAGGTAACAGATGTGCTTTTTAGGGAAGAGGATGGAAGACCAGTGGTTTCAGGCCTTGTAATAAACTGGTCCCCAGTAGAGAAGTTAGAGCTTCATGTAGATCCCATAGGGATAAAGGCAAAGTTTGTTGTAGATGGAACAGGTCATCCTGCAGAGATATGTCATATCGTAAGGAGAAAGCTTGGGATAAGACTTAACACAAAAACAGGAGATGTAGTTGGAGAGATGCCACTTTGGGCAGAAAAAGGAGAAGAATTTACAGTAGAAAATACAAAAGAGGTATATCCTGGACTATATGTTGCAGGAATGGCAGCAAATAATGCATTTGGTGGGCCAAGGATGGGGCCTATTTTTGGAGGTATGCTAAAGTCAGGGAAAAAGGTCTCAGAGCTTCTTATAAAAAGGCTTAAGGGATGAAAAGGGAACTTATAGAGAGATTTAAAAAAGCTAAGCTCTATTGCTTTTCTCCTGGAAGGCTTGCCAAGGATAGGGATCCTGTATCTATTGTAGAAGAGGAACTAAAAGGTGGTGCAGATGTGATCCAACTAAGGGAAAAGCATAAGCCAAAAAAAGAGATCATTGAGATAGGATTTCAGATAAAGGCACTTACCCAAAAATATGATGCACTCTTTATTGTAAATGATGACTTGGATATTGCACTTATCTTAGATGCTGATGGGCTTCATCTTGGACAGGATGATATTCCAATAGAGTATGCACGAGCTTTTATGAAAGACAGGCTCATAGGAATATCCACCCATTCCTTAGATCAGGCAAGGGATGCAATAAGAAGGGGAGCAGACTATATAGGATTTGGACCAATATTTGAGACAAATACGAAAGAAAAGAAGGAGAAGACAGTTGGTCTTGATTCATTAAGAGAGCTTTCCTCCTTTTGCCCTATCCCATATGTTGCAATAGGAGGGATAGGATTAGAAAATATCCGATCTATTATAGATTGTGGCTGCAGAAGGGTTGCAATCATATCTGACATAATAAATGCCCCTGACATAGAAGAAAGATGTAGGAGAATAAAACAGATCCTATGTCAGGGGCAAAGCCTTAGACCTTGAAAGGATCATATCCCTTTTCCTTTAGTTTTGCATGTGCTGCTGCAAGCCTTGCAATAGGAACCCTTGGAGGAGAGCAGGATACATAGTCTAATCCTATGTGATGGCAGAATCTTATAGAGTATGGATCACCACCATGTTCTCCACATATCCCAATCTTTATATCAGGCCTTGTCTTTCTTGCCCACTCAACGGTAATCATCATAAGTCTTCCCACACCTTTTACATCCAATACCTCAAATGGATTGTGCTGAAGTATTCCCTTTTCATTGTAAAGTGGAAGGAACTTATTTTCTGCATCCTCCCTTGAGAAGGAGAATGTTGCCTGAGTAAGATCATTTGTCCCGAATGACATAAATTCTGCAAGCTCTGCAATCCTTCCTGCCCTCATACATGCCCTGACAACTTCTATCATTGTTCCAAACTTAAATGGCACCTTTATCCCATACTTCTTTTCCACATCCTTATATATCTCTTCTACATAGCCATATACCCACTTTAGCTCCTGAAGTGTGCATACCTGTGGAACGAGTATCTCAGGATTTACCTTAATCCCTTCTTTTATTACCTCTGCTGCTGCCTCAAGTATTGCCCTGATCTGTGTCTTATATATCTCAGGATATGTTATTCCAAGCCTTACTCCTCTGTGTCCAAGCATCGGGTTTATCTCTGCAAGTGATCTTACTTTCTGTAATAGTGTCTCCTTCTCTTTTATAAGGGATTCTGCAAGGTGTTTATCCTTAAGCTCCTCTAATGCATGTCCAATACTTTCTAAATTTGCTGCATATCTCTTGTAGAGTTCAGGATCAAGGAGCTTTAGTGTATCTGGAAGCTCCTCTATTGCCTCTACCATCTCCTTTAATCTTTTGAGTCTATTTATTTCATGGATAAGCTCATCTTCTGATGGTAGAAACTCATGTATTGGAGGATCTAAAAGCCTGATAGATACAGGCATCCCTTCCATTATCCTGAACATCTCTTTAAAGTCCTCTTTCTGAAATGGGAGAAGTTTCTGGAGCGCCCCTTCCCTTTCTTCCTTTGTATCAGCAAGTATCATCTCCTGGACAATTGGGAGTCTATCTGCCTGATTAAACATCCTTTCAGTCCTACAAAGCCCTATTCCAACTGCACCATACTCCTTTGCCTTTTTTGCTGCCTCTGGCGTGTCTGCATTTGCCCTTACTTCAAGCCTGCTTATCTCATCTGCCCACTCAAGCAGAACAAGGAGATCCTCCATGAATTCTGGCTCTACCGTAGGAATCTCACCGAGATAAACATTTCCCGTGCTTCCATCTATGGTAATCACATCTCCTTCCCTTAAGACTATATTCCCAACGGTTGCCTCCTTCTTTTCATAATTTATCTTAAGCTCTTCACATCCACATACACATGGCTTTCCCATGCTTCTTGCAACAACTGCTGCATGTGATGTCTTTCCACCTCTGCTTGTAAGAACTCCCTGAGATGCAAAGAATCCATGTATATCCTCTGGCTTTGTCTCTTCCCTTACGAGTATTACCTTCTCTCCTAATTTCCCCTTTGTCTCTGCCCTGTCTGCATCAAACACAATCCTTCCTGATGCTGCACCAGGAGATGCAGGAAGCCCTTTTGCAATCGGCTTTACCTGTCTTAGATATTTTGGATCAAGCTGAGGATGAAGGAGCTGAACAAGCATATCAGGTTCAACCCTGAGTATTGCCTCCTCCTCAGTAATAAGCCCTTCATTCACCATATCTATAGATGTCTTTATAAATGCCGTTGCATTCATCTTTGCATTCCTTGTTTGAAGACAATATAGCTTTCCTTTCTCAATGGTAAATTCAAAATCCTGAACCTCCCTAAAATGCCTTTCAAGTGTATGCCTTAGCTTTTCTAACTCCTTATATACAGCAGGCATTTCTTTTCTAAGCTCTTTTATTGGCTTTGGAGTCCTTATCCCTGCAACAACATCCTCACCTTGTGCATTTGTGAGGTATTCTCCAAACAGCCTATTTTCTCCTGTAATAGGATTTCTTGTAAATGCAACGCCAGTGGCACTGTCTTCTCCCATATTTCCAAATACCATTGTACATACATTTACTGCTGTCCCATTTGCCATATCAGGAGTGATATTAAATTCCCTTCTATAGTCTACTGCCCTTTTCCCCATCCAGGAATTAAATACTGCCTTTACTGC
>JALVZP010000335.1 GCA_027037575.1 Desulfobacterales bacterium
CATATACCCTCTATAAACAGGGAAAATATGAAGCTGCAATAGCGGGCTTTAAGAGCTTTCTCAAAAAATATCCAAGATCGAGCCTTTCTGATAACGCATGGTTCTGGATAGGCGAATGCTATATGGGTTTAAAAGACTATGAGAAGGCAATACTTGCTTACTATAATGTCATAAAGAAATATCCTAAAGGAAATAAGGCTCCTTCTTCTATGCTAAGATTAGCACAGGCATTTTTGAAAATAGGTGATAAGACGAGTGCAAAAGTAATATTAAGAAAGCTTATAAAGAAATATCCACGATCAAAAGAGGCAAGGATAGGAAGGAAGCTTCTTAAAAAGATTAAATAGAATCTCTTATTTTTCTTGCTATATATTCCATATTCTGTAGCCAATCCTCAGCCAATGGATCAAAGATTACAAGTTTTGCATTTATTTCTTTTGCAATCAGTCTTGCTATCTTCTGAGAAAATTCGGGATGAACAAATATGACCTTTATTTTCATTTTCTTACAATAGCTTATAAGACTTACCAGATCTGAACCAGATGGTTCTTTTCCTTCCTTTTCTATAGAGATCTGTTTTAACCCATATCTTTTTGCGAAATAGGTCAAACATGGATGATATATAAGGAATGGCCTTCCTCTTTTATCCATAAGCATCCTTTCTATCTTTTTGTCGAGAAGATCCAATTTTTTTAAAAACTTCTTTAAATTTCTCTCATAAGTAGATCTATTTTCTGGATCTATTTTTTTTAGCCATTTTGAGATAATGATTGCCTGCTTTTTTACAAGGGGAGGAGAAAGCCATATGTGAGGATTATTATCTATCTTTTCTATTCCTTCATCTGTATGGACAACAATTAAATTTCTATTTAAAGAGCTTATTTTCTTAAGCCATACCTTTTCTGCAGGAACACCTATTGCAAAATAGATCTTTGCCTTCTCTATTTGGCCAAGCTTATATGGATTTGGCTCATAGGTAGCAGGATTATATCCTGGTGGAATAAAGACGATGACATTCACTTTATCCTTTGCAATCTGCTTTACAAAGAATCTCTGTGGAGGAATAGTTACAGCAACATTTATGGCAGAATAGCATGGGAAAGAAAAAAGGAGAACAAAGATAAAGATATTAAAGATTTTCAAATGCCTTTTCTGCTGCATCTATTGTATACTCAATTGCCTCATCCGTATGTGCATAAGAGATAAATATTGCCTCAAATGGAGAAGGAGCAAGATATACTCCCTGAGATAACATCTCCTTATAAAACTTCTTGAATCTCTCCTTATCACTTCTCATTACGGATTTAAAGTCAAATACATCTTCTTCAGTAAAGAATATAGATCCCATGGAACCCATCCTGTTTATCCTTATGTTTATACCCTTTTCTTCTGCCTTCTTTCTTATTCCCTCAAAAAGTTTCTTGCTCTTCCTTTCCATCTCATAATATATTCTTTCATTCCTTAGGATGCTTAGTGTGGCAATCCCTGCTGCCATTGCAATTGGATTTCCAGAAAGTGTTCCTGCCTGGTAAATATCCCCTTCTGGTGAGATATGTCTCATTATTTCCTTTTTTCCTCCATATGCCCCTACTGGAAGTCCTCCTCCAATAATCTTTCCAAGACAGGTTATATCAGGATCTATATTAAACAGCTTTTGTGCACCTCCAGATGATACCCTGAATCCCGTAATTACTTCATCAAATATGAGGAGTGCACCATATCTCTTTGTAATATCCCTTAGACCTTCAAGAAATCCCTCTTTTGGCAAAACAACTCCCATATTTCCTGCAATTGGTTCGACTATGACGGCAGCTATCTCATTTCCGATCTGTTCAAATACCTCTTTTACCTTTTCTATGTCATTGTATGGAAGGGAAATGGTATTTTTTGCAATATCCTTAGGAACCCCAGGGCTTCCTGGTATGCCAAATGTGGCAATCCCAGATCCAGCAGCAACAAGAAGACTATCTGAATGGCCATGATAGCATCCATCAAACTTTATGACCTTATCCCTTCCCGTATATCCCCTTGCAAGCCTTATAGCACTCATTGTCGCCTCTGTCCCCGAATTTACCATCCTGACCATCTCAACAGATGGAACCATATCTACTATCAGCTCAGCCATCCTTATCTCGAGCTCTGTTGGTGCACCAAAGCTTGTTCCATTTTCAGTAACCTCTTTTATTGCATTTACTACATCTGGATGGGCATGTCCAAGGATAAGAGGACCCCAGGAGCAGACATAGTCTATGTATCTATTTCCATCTTCATCCCATATGTAGCATCCCTTCCCCCTATTTATGAATGGAGGAAGTATATCTACTGCCTTTCCTGCCCTGACAGGGCTGTTTACTCCACCTGGTATGAGCATCTTTGCTTTTTTAAATAGCTCCTCAGACCTTTTCATCTCAAAAATACCTCATGCTTGTTTTTTTATACTCCTTCTCACTAAAGAGGAGGACATAATCCTTTATACCTGAAGCTTCAGACATCTTCTTTGCTATCTCATAGCATCTCTCTCTTGTATCAGCATGTATCATGGTATAAAGATTATATGGCCAATCTTTAAAAGAAGGTCTTTGATAACAATGTGTTACTTCTTTAAATTTGGAAAATAAATTCCCTATTTCCTCAATCCTCTTTTCAGGAACAATCCATGCAACCATTGCATTTGCACTATATCCTGCTATCTGATGCCTCAGCGTTGCCCCAAATCTTCTAAGAATATTCCTTTGCTTAAGCCTCTTTATATGGGATATAAATTCTTCTTCACTTATCCCTATCTTTAATGCCATTAGTTTAAATGGCCGTGAAACAAGAGGAATATCTCCTTGAATAAGTCTTATGATTGATTTGTCGATTTCATCTATCATGGGAACGTATTTTATTGGAGATAGATTCAAAGTCAAGAAAATTGGAAAAGCACGTTTCATCTGCTATAATAGCAAAATGCAGTTTGATAGGATATACATAATAAGCTTGGGATGTCCAAAAAACCTTGTAGAAAGCGAATATATCGGAGGAATACTTTCTTCTAAAGGTCATGAGATAACTGATAATCTGGAGGAATCAGATATAGCAATTATAAATACATGTGCATTTATTCAGGATGCGGTTAGGGAATCAATAGATGTGATACTAAATGTAGCAAGGCTGAAAGAGGAAGGGAATATAAAGAAGATAGTTGTAATTGGATGTCTGGTTCAAAGATATGGATATAAGCTGAAAAGAGAGATTCCAGAAGTGGATATATGGGCGGGGACAGGAAAATTTCATCAGATATTGGATATATTAAATAATGGCATAAGTTTTTATATTTCTAAGCCTGAATATATTCAGAAAGAATCCTTTCCAAGGATTCAAGGAACTCCATTCTATACCTCCTATCTTAGGATTGCTGATGGTTGCTCCCACAGGTGCTCCTTTTGCCTTATCCCAAAGCTAAGGGGTCCTTTGAGGAGTGTTCCTCCTGAAATACTTATAAGAGAAGCAGAATGGCTTGCTAAAAAAGGAGTAAAGGAGATAAACCTGGTTGCACAGGATATCACATCTTATGGGAACGATCTTAAGGAAGATATAAATCTGGAACTCCTGATTGAGTCCTTGTTAAGGATAAGGGAAATTAGCTGGATCAGGCTTCTCTATCTTCATCCTTCTGGTATATCAGAAAGACTGCTTAAATTAATTGAGAATGAAGAAAGGATTTGTCCATACCTGGATATTCCAATCCAGCATATAAATGATGATATATTAAATAAGATGTGTCGAGGTTATAATAAAAAGTTTATTATGGGCCTTATAGATAAGATAAAAGGGCTGAGAAGAAAAATATATCTTAGATCAACTCTTATTATAGGTTTCCCAGGCGAAAGTGAAGAGATATTTAATGAATTATGCGATTTTGTAAGGCAGGTAGAATTTGACCACTTAGGGGTATTTATGTTCAGTCCTGAAGAAGGAACTCGTGCGAGAAGATATAAGGATCAAATAAAGAAAGAAGTAGTAAAAGAAAGATATGACATAGTTATGTCTATTCAAGCAAAAATATCTGAAAGAAAGAATAGAGAGATGATAGGAAAGAAAATTCCTGTCTTAATAGAAGGATTTCATCCTGAAACTAACCTGCTTCTTGTTGGAAGGAGTTTTGGTATGGCACCTGAAATAGATGGCCAGGTGATAATTAATAAGGGCTATGGTAATATGGGAGAAATAAGGGATGTCCTTATTACAGATGCCTATACCTATGACCTTATAGGTGAAATTTTATGAAATTCATCTTAGATGAGGCAAAATCCCATATAGAAAGAATAACAAATGAGCTTATAAAGAATATTGGTTCTGATCTTTCTTTTATCAGGGAAATAGGAGAGCACATACTCCTCGGGAATGGAAAGCTACTCAGACCACTCCTTTTTGTCCTATCCTGTAAGCTATTAGGATATGAAGAAGAAAGAATATATTCTCTGTCCACTGTATTTGAATATATTCATGTGGCATCTTTGCTTCATGACGATGTATTGGATAATGCAGAGATGAGGAGAAATAGACCATCTGTGAATACAGTCTGGGGAGATCATGCAGCCATACTTCAAGGGGATTTTCTATATGCTCGTTCCCTTATAATTGCCTTAAGCACAAAAAATTTAAGATTCTTAGAGAAAATAGCAGATGCAACAAACAGGATGGTAGAAGGCCAAATAATGGAGCTTATATGCTCTAATAATGTGGATCTTACAAGGGAACAATATTTTAGTATAATAGAAAAAAAGACATCGTCTCTTCTTTCTGCTGCATGTGAATGTGCGGCTGTTCTGGCTGGTACAGATATTGAGAAAGAGATTGCCCTCCATAACTTTGGTCACAATCTTGGTATGGCATTCCAGCTAATAGATGATATGCTTGACTATATTTCCTCTGAGGATGTCTTCGGGAAGCCAGTTGGAAAGGATCTTAGGGAAGGGAAGGTTACACTTCCCCTAATATATGCAATTCAGGAGATAGGAGAGGAGGATAGAGGGAGGATAATAAAACTTTTAAAGGAAAAAGGAAATAACAAAGAATATGAGTATATTTTGAAAAAAGTTACCCAAACAAAGGCAATATCAAGGACAAAATATGATGCATTGAATTTTGTTAATAAGGCAAAAAGATCACTCGATCTTTTTGATAGTTCTCCTATAAAGGATATACTTATTGAACTCAGCAACTATGTAGTTCAAAGGGAAAGATAATCGATTTTTCCGATAGGCTATTTAATTTTCTGTTGTTTTTTTTTAATTGACATCCATATTTACCTTTCCTAATCTTTCTCTATTATGAAAGTCCTTAAATTAACACAGACTGTAAAGGCATCAGGATGAGCAAGCAAACTCTCTCCAGGGGATCTGGAGAGGGCACTTTGTGGAATATCTGTTCCTCAAGATGAGAATGTGATTATAGGGCTTGAGAATCCTGATGATGCAGGAGTTTATAAGATAAATGAAGAGCTTGCTATTATCCAGACAGTAGATTTTTTTACTCCTGTTGTGGATGATCCATATTACTTTGGACAGATTGCTGTTTCAAATTCATTGAGTGATGTATATGCAATGGGAGGGACTCCCAAGACTGCAATGAATATTGTCTGCTTTCCCTCTGAAAAGATGGATATATCTGTGCTTAGAAAGATACTGGAAGGTGGAATTGATAAAATGAAAGAAGCAGATGTAATACTTATAGGAGGTCACAGTGTAGATGATCCTGAGATAAAGTATGGGCTTTCTGTAACGGGATTTGTTCATCCCAAGGAGGTAATTACTAAAAGAGGAATAAGGGAAGGGGATCTTCTTATATTAACAAAGCCCTTAGGGCTTGGGATAATAAATACCTGTATAAAAGGGGATATTGCATCAAAGGAGCTTATAGACAAGGCAATAGGTATTATGACAGAACTTAATAAAGATGCATCAGAGGTAATGAAGGAGTTTTCTGTTCATGCATGCA
>JALVZP010000336.1 GCA_027037575.1 Desulfobacterales bacterium
GGTTATGATCGTGTTTTCTGGTGCGTATTCAAAGATGCTGCTTGGATTTTCATAAAAATGAAAAAGCCAGGCCTCTTTTCCTGAAAAATGAAGACTATTTTCTAAAAAAGGAACCCTTCCAAGAGATCTTGCCCTTTTTAGTGTCTTCTCATTTAATATAATCTCAGAGCAGGGAAGAAGGATTATACTGTCTGTTTTGGAATTAGACATCTGTGTTAATGGGTCAAAATACCTGATAGATTCTACAAAGTCTCCAAAGAACTCTAATCTTACAGGAGACTGATATATGGGAGGAAATATATCTATTACATTTCCCCTTACTGCATAGTCTCCTATGTCCTCAACAACAGGGACCCTCTGATAACCACCTTGGTCCAGCTTCTTTATAAGAAGATCCCTTTCAAACTCTTCATCCTTTTCAATATAATCTATGAAATCAAGAAAGACTTTTTTTTCCACTGTCTTTAAGAGAATTGCATCAAGGGATGTAACAAGGATAGGGCTTTCTTCATTAAGAAGCAAAAATAGAGATGCTATTCTATTTGAGATTATTTCTCTATGTGGATTTAGCCCTGAAAATGGAGAGATGTCATAAGGGGGAAACTCATATATTGGGATATCTGGCAAAAAGAAATTCAATTCTTTTATTATCTTTTTTGCCTGCTTCTTTGTAGGGAGTATAATTATGTCTGGTCTTTTTATCTCTCTTAGAATATGGGAATAAAGGAAAGATAAGGCAGTATCAGATATCCTCGAAATATTTATACGCTTATTCTCTTCTATTGCCTTTTTTATCCTCTCTTTTACCTCTTTTAGCATCATCTAAATGGCCTTTCCAAAAAACGAATACTCCTTTTTTCTGTATCAAGTTCCACCCTTATCCCAATAGGGATGGGTAAATTTCTTTCTGAATGTCCTATTGGAAAACCTGAGATTATGGGAATCCTTTCAGAAACTACATCCAAAATGATCTTTTCTATTATATCCCTTTTTCCACATCCTTTGAACAACCCAAGTATAAGCCCCTTTACATTTTCAAAAAAACCACTTAGCCTTAAATGAGTAATCATTCTGTCTATCTTATAGTATGGCTCATTCACATCTTCTAAAAAAAGCACTATATCCTTTAAGGATGGGAAAAATGGTGTTCCTATAAGATGTGAGATTGTGCTAAGATTTCCCCCAAAAAGAACTCCCTCAGCCTTTCCAGAAACAATTGGATATGCATCTTCCACTTTTATTTCTTCCTCATATTCTCCTTTTAGCATGTTCCAAAATTGCCTTAGATAGTTAGGATCTAATGAGATGAGATCCCTTATCATAGGCCCGTGAAATGTTAAGAGATTTGCCTTTTTCAAGATAGCAGAAAGTATTGAAGTTACATCACTATATCCAACAATTATTTTTGGATTCTCTTTTATAAGCTCATAATCTATGTATTCCAATATTCTCATGCTTCCATATCCACCACGAGCACATATTATTGCCTTTATCTCTTTCTTCGAAAACATAGAATTTATATCCTCTGCCCTCTTTTTTGGATCTCCTGCCATATAGCTTAGGCTATATGGAGAAGAGAGATTCTTACTTAGCTCTACAGAAAAGCCTTTCTTCCTGATCAGCTCTATTGCCTTTTCTAAATCTTCATCTTCAATTGGACTTGAAGGAGAAATTATCCCTATCTTTTCTCCTTCCTTAATTGGGGATGGCTTTATTACCA
>JALVZP010000337.1 GCA_027037575.1 Desulfobacterales bacterium
CAATTGCAAGTTCAACATTATATCTTATTGCCTTTTCAAGACTGATATATGCCCCTTTTTTAAAATTTTCTGTAACATCCTCTCCTTTTTCATTGATAACCCTCGCCTTTCCCATAATCACATCCATTCCGTCTCCTCCATATATGTTAGCAGGTGGTCTCGGAGTAGAGAGCCCCCCCATCTGCTCTGGACAGAATGGAATAAAATTTATCTTATCTTTATAAAGATCAACCCATTTATTATGAGAGTCCCTTCCATCATATCTACACCTTATTCCCAAAAGACAAGCACTAATAAGGACATAAGGCCTAATCTGTAATCTGAATAGGTGGGTCACTTTCCTTCCTTTCCTCTATCCAGCCTATAAGACAAGCATCTTCTTCTGCCTCTTTTAAATATGATAACATATCTTCTGCATCACTATCCTTGACTATCAAAACCATTCCTATCCCACAATTGAATGTCCTCATCATTTCATATTCAGGGATATTTCCCTTTTCCTGAATGATTTTAAAGATAGGATGAGGCCTCCAGCTGAATTTTCTTATGATTGCCTTACACTTATCTGGAAGGATCCTTGGAATATTTTCTATAAATCCACCTCCTGTAATATGAGAAATCCCATGTATATCAAATCTCTTCTTTAAATCTTCAACTATCTTCACATATATCCTTGTTGGCTCTAATAGCTCTTCCCCTAAGCTTCTTCCAAGATCTTCTACATATTCATCCAATTTCATCTCCAATTCTTCCAAGAATATCTTCCTTACAAGGGAATATCCATTGCTATGAAGGCCTGAAGATCTAAGCCCTATAATCTGATCTCCTGCTTTTACCTTTGACCCATCTATTATTTCATCTCTCTCTGCAATCCCAACAACAAATCCAGCAAGATCATATTCTCCTTCCTTATACATAGAAGGCATCTCTGCTGTTTCTCCGCCAATAAGAGAACAATTGGCTTCTATGCAGCCTTTACATATGCCTTTTATTATTTCAGATGCCACTTTTAGATCCAGCTTCCCCATCGCAAGATAATCAAGCATAAATAAAGGTGTTGCACCTTGAACAATTATATCATTCACACACATCGCAACAAGATCTATCCCTACTGTATCATGTTTATCCATTACAAATGCAATCTTCAGCTTTGTTCCAACTCCATCAGTCGAGGAAAAAAGCACAGGATCTTTTATTTTTTTAAGCCTTTCTCTTAATGAAAAGATTCCAGAAAACCCACCTATATCTGATATTACATCTTCTCTGAATGTCTCTTTTATATACGGCCTTATTATCTCTATTAGCTTATTTGCCTTATCAATATCTACCCCTGCCTCTTTGTATCTACTTATTTTATTAATTTTATCCATACCCTTCTTGTCCTTGGCCCATCAAATTCACAAAAAAATATCCTCTGCCATGTCCCTAAGGAAAGCCTTCCATTTTCAACAATTACTGTAACAGAACTTCCTATAATGGAAGACTTTATATGGCTGTCTGCATTCCCCTCTAAGTGTCTATATCCACCTCTTCTTGGAACAAGCTCATCCAGCTTATGGATAATATCCTCGCATACTGCAGGATCTGCTCCTTCATTTATTGTTATCCCTGCTGTTGTATGTGGAACATAGCATACACATAGTCCATCAGAGATTCCTGATTCTTTTATCTTTTTTTGAACCAGATCTGTAATATCAAGCATTTGCATCCTTGAAT
>JALVZP010000338.1 GCA_027037575.1 Desulfobacterales bacterium
AGGAAGGATGGGAAAGACCAGTAGGGCTTGAGACAGAGATAGTTCCTCTAACAAGACCATTTGGGCTTTATGCAGGAAATGTATTCAGGGGAAGGGTATATTTTCATGGAAGGCCTGCTCCTTATAGGAGGGTAGAAATAGAGTATTACAATAAGGATGGAAAACTTAAGGCAGCAAATGAATACATGGTAACACTTGTTGTTGAGACAGATGAGATGGGATACTTCTCCTTTTCTCCTCCATATCCTGGATGGTGGGCATTCTCTGCCATAAACACAGCACCATATAAGATAAAACACAATGGAAAAGAAAAAGAAGTAGAGCTTGGAGCAGTCCTTTGGGTAAAGTTTCTTCCTTTTCCAAAGAAAAAATAGGGGTATAAAAGATGCATATCTCTGAAGGAGTCCTTTCTGCACCAGTTCTTATTGGGGGAGGCATAATATGTGCTGGATTTACTGCATATGGTTTGAGGGAGATAAGAAATGAGGATATTCCAAAGGTATCTGTCCTTACTGCCACCTTCTTTGTTGCCTCCCTCATCCATGTCCCATTAGGACCAAGCAGTGTCCATCTTATACTAAATGGAATAACTGGCCTTATCTTAGGTCCGGCAATATTTCCGGCACTACTTGTTGCACTATTTTTCCAGGCAATACTATTCCAGTTTGGAGGACTTACTGTGCTTGGAGTAAATACGGTAAATATGGCATTTCCTGGCCTTCTCATGTATTACCTCTGCAGACCCTTTATAAGATCTGAAAAGAAATGGCTTAACCTTATTGCAGGATTTATTGCAGGAGCAGGGGCAGTATTTCTTGCTGGAGTCCTTGTTGCACTGGCACTGTATCTATCAAATAAAGGATTTGTCTCAGCAGCAAAGGCAGTCCTTCTTGCACATATTCCCATAATGGCTATAGAAGGAATTGTTACTGCAGTTGCTATCTCCTTTATAAAGAAGATGAAACCAGAAATACTTGTTTTAAGCATAATCTTTCTGATTTTGCCATTTGCTAAGAGTGGATTCTGCCACAGAGTGGATATATTCTGCTATGTAAATGGAAGGAATATAGATTGCTCTGCCAAGTTTACTCCTGGTGGCCCTGTAAAAAATGGTGAGATAGTTGTAAAGTCTGTTCAGACAGGAAAGATCCTTTTAAAGACAAAGACAGACGAGAAGGGAAATGTAAGCTTCAGGATACCTGATGAGGCATTAAAGAATCACTGGGATCTAAAGGTAATATGCAATGCAGAGATGGGACATAGAAACTTCTGGATAGTAAAGGCAGATGAGATGATCCCATCAGAGGAGGAAAAAAGTAAAGGGAAAGAAATAAAAGTGAGAACAGTTTCTAAAAAAGAGATTGAAGAGATTGTTGAAAGGACAGTGGCAAGGCAGCTTGAACCTATAAAAAGGGATCTTGCAGAACTAAAGATCCACAGGATCTCGTTTCAGGATGTAATAGGCGGGCTTGGTTATATATTTGGCATAGCAGGAATTGTAATGTATTTTATGAGCAAAAAAAGGAGTTAATCAGTTTTAAAGAGCATCATCCTCTCTGAGATCCTGTTTAGCTCTCTTATCCTTTTTATCATCTGTATAGCCTCTTTTTTGGGGATAATTCCTCTATGCAGGACGATCTCTCTCAAAAATATCATTTCCCCTTTTTTGTAAGATGTGTTTATTCTCCAGCTTAAAAGACCTGTCTTTCCTTCCGTAGAAGAAGGAATAATTAAAGGCTTTATATCTTCTGGAAGATAAATCTTTAATAAGAACCTCTCTTTTTGATTCCTTGAAATAGAGATTCCATAGTGCCTATCTAAAGTGCATTCCAAAAATGGTTTTAATAGCTCTGATAATGGAATTGGGAAAAGACAGAATCTATCAGATCTCATAAGTGCTGGGGCCAAGCTGAATCTGAACTTTATCCATGCCTTATCTAAAAGATCTTCTATTCCATTATAATAAAACTTCCCTAATAGGTTTGCTGTTGGATCAACCTGATGAAGTATTTCATATATCTTTATCTCAAGCTCTCTTCCCTTCTTATTTCTCAGCATCTTTCTTATTGGAATGGTAGATGCTCCAAAAAATTTTTCTTTAAAACTTCCTATGCCATTTCCCTGAGGATATATCCTTATGCTTAGCTCTTTAGAAAAGGAGCTATTAACAGAATCCTTTATCTGAACAAATCTTTCTGACTCTATATCAAGTCCAATTGAGCCAGAGATAGAGGTTATAGAAGGAGGCATATCTTTATCCTCAAATGAATAGAATCTCTTATTTGTATATACGAATACCTGATCAAATAAAGCTGGAAAGATTATATCTTTTAAAGGTCTAATAAAAAGACCTTCTGTATTTACAAGCACAAGATGTGCATCTATCTTCTTTTTCTTTAAGAGCTCTTTAAAAAGGATAGCAAGATCTATTGGTCTCCCATAAGATTTCTTGAGTGTAATCTTTGGCTTTTGTGGCCTCAGGTATGTATCAAATAGATCAACAGGATATATGCTGATATGATGAAGCATCTCTTTATATAAGGCATCTGGATCATTTGCCTTTGCCCAAGCAGGCACTTTTATATGGTCTTCCTTTACTGTAGAAATAAGCCTTTTATAGAAAAAAGAAGAGACATCTTTTGCTGAAAAAGAAGAGATAATAAGACAAAATGGCTGATTTTCTATTAGAGGTGAAAGAGGATCTTCGTAAAGTGGAGGAAGCTTCCATCCTTCCCAGATATATATAATCTTTCCCTTCTCCCTTTTTTTATATAATTTCACCCCAGGGTCACTTAGCCTGAAAGAGATCCTTATATTAGATGGAATAACCACTTTTACCTGCTTTATTACTGTCGGATTTATTAGTCTGAATGACTCTTTTGTCCAAAAGCCAATCTTGGATTTTACTTTTATCTTGAGCCTTATCTTTGTTCCAATATCTACGGAAGGAAAGTTTATTACCTTAAGCCTTGCCCTTGAATATATGGAGCTCTGTGATGTGGATGGATTAAGTATATCCTGTATTTCCTTTTTAGATACCTTAACTATCCTTCCAGAAGGAAGTATTGTCTCTGCTTTTTCTACAAATACCTTTTCATATTCGGAATTATAGGGATATCTGAAATCGGCCCAGTCCTTTTTCCCTTTATATGTTTTGATACTAATCTGCATACTCAGGATCATCTTATAGCTTCCATCTGGTCTTACATAATATGTCTTATAGACATAATCATTTATTGCATCTGCCTTTTTAAAATAATCTGGAAGTGAGGAGGCGAAGAGGATCTGTGTCAAAAAAAAGAAGAAAAGGAATAAAAGAGAAGTGTATTTTCCCATTTTATAAACCCTTATCTTGTGACTTCTTGGAAATTCAAGTCTGAGCAGCTTTTTAAATATCCTCTTTAGTTCCTTAAAAGACGCCCTAAATTCATTTTTATAGAACCCATTCTCTAAAATTCTGTATGAATCCTCTCCTTCCCTTATCAATAAAACACTCCTGTTTCTCTTATATGTCCTTATGTCCAGGTAATCTCCAATGGAAAGATCCTTTGCCTTTTTTAAGATAACAGGGATAAATGTATCTTTATCAATCATCTTACCTTACTTTTTAATCTGATTAATAATGGAAAAAGTGATTCATATCTTTTATCGTGCTGAAGCCTTGTAACAAACAGGTATTTTTCAGGAGAAACCTCCAATTTTCTTAAAGAAAAATATCTCTTTATCTTAATTATTCCTTCCTCTGGAAGCAGACTAAAATATGTATAGTCCAAAAAGATATCATTTTCCCTATTCAAAGAAACAGGCAATCTCATCTCTTCTATCCCTTTTTTCAGTGCACTCAGATCCAGCTTTTCTTCCCATATATCTGAAAACACATATCCAAATCTTAAAGGATATCTTCTTTTTATAAGATTTGCCTTTCCCAAGATCCATTTATCCAAGATGCCAGGATATTTTATGCAACTTAAAGGCCAGATAAATAAGCTATTTTTCTTTGATATAACTGCATTTCTTAGTTCAAATTTCAGGAAAAAGCAAAACGGAGTCTTCATATCCATCGGATTAGAAAACTTCACATCCTTTATCCTGAGCCCGGGTCTTTTTCCCTCAAAGAATCTTATGAGAAATCTCTTCTGTTCATAATAGCTCTTATTTAAAAGGATTGACCTGAAAACTGTATCTACAAAACCAAGACATTTTCCATATATTTCTCCCCTTATTATGCCATCCTTTCCAAGACTATCCTTTATCTTTATCTGAATAAGATTTTTTTCTGGCAGATTTATGGGGGTTGTTCCCAGATATCCACCTTTCTTATATGCAATTAGATATGAGCAGTCTCTATCATAATCTGGAAGGAGCTGCTTACTTGTCTCAGATGTTGGATCTAAAAAATATATAGGATTTCCTTCTTTATCCAATACTGCAGCTATTGCATGATTAAAATAAGGGACAACAATCTCTTTATCCAGCTTATTTCCCATACTGAGAAGAACTGGTGCAGCATGAAATCCTGCAATCCTGAGCATACACACAAGGAGTGCTGCCTTGTCTCTACATACCCCATATCTTCTTTTGAATGTAAGAGACACATCATGTGGCTCAAAACCGGGTCTCTTTGATTCTGCTATTATTCCAAGATATCTTATTTTCTTAGAAACAAAATAGAATATAGCCTTTATCTTTTCTAAATCAGTCTTTTTCCCTTTTATCAACTCCTTTACCTTTTTTATTATCTCCTTTGAAGGCCTTAACTTTGGTTCAACAAGATTATAATACCACCTTGATACATCTTCCCAGGAAGGAATAGTAGAGAAGAGGAGCCTCATTGAAACCCTGTAATATGGAATCATATTTGGTTCTGGAAAGAGCATTGGTATGTCTTTAAATTCCCAGATATATTTCTTCTTTTTATCTAAGGAGACTTCCTTAAAAAATACTATCCCTGCCTTTTTCTTTATCAAGTAATAGAGCTTCTTTTTCTCAGGAAGAATCAGCTCAAAATTGTAAGATTTAACAGGAAACTTCCTCTGTATAACAATCATTCCATATATCTGGTCTGGAATAATAGGCTTAAACATCTTTTCCCAGGTTTTGTAATGTATTGTATCCCCTGCCTTCAGTCTCGGAATAAACACCTTTAACACCTTTACATTTGGATCATATATATTCATCTCTACATCTGAAGCAGGCTCTTCTAATCTGCTATTTTTCTCTATATTCACCTTATATCTTTTTCCATCAGGACTTATCACTTCCAAGAGTTGGATCTTAAATTCAGAATAGTGCCTGTTTATGTAAAATGACTGTATCTTTGCATCCTGCTTTCCCTTTTCATCCAGTACAGTAAGATATACCTCGTCCTCATCTATATATGCTCCACCTTTAAGATATGTGATTCTTTCTATCTCTTTTTTCAATAAGAGATGGGCTGATGAAGGATAACTTGCATGAGAAAAGGGGATAATAGGGCAGAAAAGGAAAAAGAAAACAAAGATAATCCTATTTTTCATCCTTTGGTATCTCTCCTAATGAGAAATTAAAAAAGCGGATAGAGGAAATTAATAACTCTCCCCCTATCCGCTTTATGATTTCATGATTGCCTTATGCTACATGCAAAAATGGAGCTAATACCTTTACCAGAATCAAACTAACTACTCCTACTGTTGCTGCCGCAACCAATCCAACAAGAAATGGTTTTACACCAAGCTCCTTTAGACGTCTCACATCTGTTCCAAGTCCGACTCCTGCCATAGCAAGAGCAAGGAAGTGTCCTGCCCAATGTTTTATAAAACCACAGAAGCCGTGCCATGCCTCAGGACTGCTAAACATCTTCTGGTTGACAATGAAGAAATCACCCAGGGATCTTAAGATTGCCATCCCAATAAATCCCAAGATAAACATCGGAAAAAGCTTTATGATGCTTATCTCTGCCTGCTCAGCCAATTGCCTCTTGCTATAAAAATATGCAGCAGCAGGAATTACAACTGCCATAAATGTATTCCTTACAAGCTTTGTTACAATCGCCACATCCATTCCAGTTGGATGAACACCTTTCGTGATCCAGAGCTGATCATACATAAGCCCTGCACCTGCAACCTGCGCAGTTTCATGAATAGCCGTTCCCATAAATATCCCAGCCTGGATATGATTCAGTCCAAGAACAAGATGAGTAAGATAGGGATATGCAAACATCACTACCAGCCCAAAAAGTGTTATTGTTCCTACTGCGTATGCAATCTCTTCCTCTTTTGCATTTATAGATGGACCTGTTGCTACAATGGCAGTGCAGCCACATATACCTGTTCCAACTGCAATAAGGGTTCCAAGTCTTTCAGGAAGATTGAGCCTGAGTGCTACAAATATAGTAAAGAGACATCCAACACATATACATACAAATACAATTCCTACAGCAAGAAGTCCGATCTTAAGCACTGCAAATATGCTTAATCTTATTCCAACCAGTATAATCCCAAGCCTTAGCATTTTAGTGAGGCAAAAATTTATCCCAGGAGCCATCATATCAGGCATACCAACAGTATTTCTCACAATAAGACCAATTACAATTGCTATCATTATGTCGCTTATGGGACTCTTTTTTAAATGAAAAAGCAGCCCTATAAGATGATGGACATAAATAGCTGCCACGGTAATTAAGGCAGCAACAATAAAGCCTGGGATAATGCTAACCACATCCTGTGTCCCAAACAGAAAATTTTTTATTTTAGACTCTTTTGCCATATAGCCTCCTTTTTCTTATTTGCATTTTTCACATACAACAGGATTTTCTTTATAATAGCTCCATTCTATCCAGGAACCATCAAAGTTGTGAAGCTTGCTTACATCCCATCCAAGCATGTAAAGGACAAATATTGGTGTTGTAGTTCTCACTCCAGACTGACAATAGAATATCTGATGCTTATTTTTGTCCATACCATGCTTCTTTATAACCTTCAAAACTTCACTTGCAGGCTTAAATGCTGTTGGTTTTTCACCCTTCTTTACAGGCATCTTGAACTCTTTCCAATTTAAAAATTTTGCCCATGGAATCCTGCCTTTTCTGAATGCCCCATGCTTTAGCTTTGCACCTGTCCACTCATTCCATTCCCTATCATCCCAAAGCTGTATCTCAGGATTTGTCTTTGCTCTCCAGACATCCTCCATTGATGCAGTCCATCCTGGAAGAGGATCCTTTGCAACAAAATTGCCAACCTTCTTTGGTTTTCCTTTACTCAGGTGATCTACAGGATATCCAGCAGCCTTCCATGCCTGAAAACCGCCATCCAACACCTTACAGTCTCTCTTCCCATAGAGGAAAAATGCCCACCAGAGCCTTGTTGCATCATACTTATGATCATAAATTACCACTATAGAATCATTGTCTATTCCAAGCCTTCTTGCAAACTTCTGAAAATCTATCCTGTTTATAATCATCCCTTCAAATGGAAATGGCTTGTTCTTTGGTGGCTCATAATCTGGTCTCCAGACCCTTATAGCGCCAGGGATATGACCTTTTAGATACTGATCAATCCTTGCCACAGCAAGGATCACAAGCTTCGGCTCTTTCTTGTCCATGAGTGCCTTTAGCTGCTGAGGAGTAATAATCACATTGTCTCTAACATAGCCTTTGTATCCGGCAAAGGCCGTGCCCATAATAAGAAAGAAAAATCCAAAAAACATACATAAAGACATCAACTTTTTAAAACTTCCATTAACCATGACACACCCTCCTTTTATTTTTTATTTTTATTTTTTCATCTTCTGTAATCTCTTTTTTAGCTTCCATCTATTTCCCCATTTTACTAATGGGTTTGGTGGAGGTTTAAGTCTTTTTTCGTGCAGATTTGAAGAATAAATAAGGTCTAAAAGATGAAGAACTGGCTTTTTTACATATGCAAATGTAAGTCTGCATCCAGCACAGTATGTGACATAATCATATGGGCTTTCATTTGCCCTTTTCTTTATCACCTCTTCAGTAATAAATTCTGGATTTGCAACTGCTGCCATACCTCCTGCACCACAACATTTCGTCATTGTTCTGGAGTAATCTAATTCTTCAACATCATATCCAAGCTCTTCCATGATCTGACGAACTGCCTCGTGGAGATCCTCCTCATGCCTTGTAACACAAGAATCATGAATAGAAAAGACCATATCCTCTTTGCTTACTGGATCTGGAACACCGCGCTCTGCTAATACATGATAAATAGTAGTTAACTCTAATTTAGAAGATGCATGTCTTTTAAACGTATGATAGCAATCAGGACAGGCAAGAATTAGTTTATTTGTCCCAAGAGAAAAGATCATATTTATGGTATTTTCTTGAATTTTTTCAAATCCTTCTCTATCTCCCAATAAATAAGTGGGTTCCCCACAACAATTTAATACAATTCCAACATTCTTCAGCCTTTCCCTTAGATAATTATAAATTGCAAAAACAAGATCAGGAGAGTAGCTTGGTAGGCCACAGCCAGGAAAGAAGACATAGTCACATTTTCCTGTCTCAATATCAGGAATAGCAAGTGTAAAGTATTCTGATGTTCCCCATTTCTGATTGGATAATACAGGCTTATGCTGAGGAAGTGGTGCAACACCAAGATTCACAAGCCTTTCTCTAAACTCCATGCAAAGCTCGCCCATATTTAGACCCTGAGGGCAAACTGTCTCGCACAGGCTACATACATTGCAGGAATAAGGGATGATCAATTCATCCTTTTTTAGATGCTGAAATCTTAGTACCAGATCCTTTGGAGTGAAGCAAAATTCTTTAAGAAAAGCACAATTTTTTACACATCTTCTACATTCACACTGAAGACATCTTTCTGCCTCTTTCTGAGCTATTTCTGAATCAAATCCCCTTTCTACCTCACTAAAGTTCCGTATTCTTAGATTTGGATCTAAAGAGGGCATAGATTGTCTTTCTTCCTTTTCTATGCCAGATACATCTACAATTAACTTTGTTTCCCAAGGCCTTAGTTCATAGGGAATGGGCTTTGCCTCTCCATATCTCAGATATGTATTTATTGCATAAGCTGCCTGACGTCCATGGGCCAATGCACCTACAACAGTATCTGGCCCATTTACTACATCCCCACCTGCGAATACCCCAGGAATGCTTGTCTCTAAGGTATCTGGATTAACTTCTATAGTATTCCATCTTGTAGTCTTTATTCCAGCATCAATGAGTCCATCCAATTCTGTTGTTAAACCTATTGCTACTATTACCTGATCAACTGGGATATCAAAATCAGATCCATCTATAGGAATAGGACGTCTTCTTCCACTTTTATCAGGCGGACCAAGCTCTGTCCTGATACATCTTATCCCTTCTACCTTTTCCTTTCCCAAAATCTCTACTGGAGCAGTAAGGATCTGTATATCTACTCCTTCCTCTTCTGCTTCTCTTATCTCTCTCTCATGAGCAGGCATCTCTGCCTTTGTCCTTCTGTATAGGATAGTTACTTCTTTTGCTCCAAGCCTGAGGGCTGTTCTTGCTGCATCAATAGCTACATTTCCTCCACCTATTACTGCTATTCTCTTTCCTATCTGGACATTCTCTCCTGTATTGACCTTTTTTAATAAGTCTATAGAATGGAATACTCCTGGAAGATCTTCCCCTCTTATACCAAGCCTTAAACTCCTTTGTGTTCCAAGTGCAAGAAAAATGGCGTTATAATTATTCCTGAGCTCTTCAAAGGAGATATCCTTTCCCAAACGGGTATTCAGCTTAACTTCTATTCCCATCTTAGGAATAAAAGCAAGCTCTTCTTCTACTATGTTCCTTGGAAGTCTGTATGTGGGGATATAAAGCCTTAATGCACCTCCTATGAAAGGTTCTGCTTCATATATAGTCACTTTATACCCTTTTTTTCTAAGGCAATAGGCAGCCATAAGTCCAGCAGGGCCACCACCAACAATTGCAACTTTTTTGTCTTTTTCCTCTTCTTCAATATTTGTATCAACAGGAGTTGGACTCTCTTTATCTGCCACATATCTTTTTAAGTAACATATAGCAATAGGTCTATCTATTTCTCCCCTTTTACATGCCTTTTCACACGGCCTTACACAGACCCTACCAAGTATTTTAGGAAAAGGAAGCTTTTCTAAAACAACATTAAGTGCCTCCCTGTATTTCCCTTCCTTTATTAAAGCAATCATTTTGCGATTATCTATATGAAGGGGGCAGGCTGCCTGACAATATGGAGGTTCTTCTCCTATACATTTCTCTATTATCTGAGGAGAATATCCGAGGTATTTATTATATTCCATATCTTTACTCCTCTTCTACCACATCCTTGTATTTTTTCTTTATCATACCAGGTATGAGAGAAACAATTACAAAGAAAACACCTGCTATTGCAAGATACATCATTGTTTTCTTTAAATTTCCTTTTCCACTGACTAATGCACCACCTGCAAACACATATGCTATGATACCAGGGAGCATACATATCCATGAAACCAAAACATATGTCCAAAAGCTTATATTTGTTATTCCATATACATAGTTTTGAATATTAAATGGAAATATAGGGACAAGCCTTGTAATCATAAGCATTCGCCATCCGTGTTTTCTTACTCCTTCATCAATCTTACGCAATCTCTCATTCTTCTTTATCCATTCTTCCACCATGGATCTGGCAGCATACCTTGCTATAAGAAATGCAGCAGAAGCTCCTAAGGTAGCACCAATGGAGACATATATTACTCCCTTAATCGGGCCAAATGCTATTGCTCCTAAAAGGGTAATAGGAATACCTGGAAGGAAGAAAATGCAACTGAGTATATACATGATTATATAAACAACTGGTCCTAAAAGACCAAGACTCTGAATCCATTGATTTAATTTCTGCACATTCTGCAAACTTATATATTTTGTGAGCCCAAAGATCCTCATAAGGACTATTACAGCTATTAGTATTCCGAGTATAACAAAAAGCTTCGTCTTACTTTTCTTTTGATCACTCATAGTTCACCCTTTTTAGAATTTTTGGAGTATATATTCTTTAGAGTATAAAATGTCAATAAAAAATTGGAGAATTTGTCTATCTCTCTCTTCAGCCTTGACATAGAAAGAGAGAAGATGTAAAAGTGCGAGAAAAAATAAAGGAGGATCTATGGGAAGCGTCCTTAAATGGCGTAGAAGAAAAATTAGGAAGCATAAGTATAGAAAGATGAGAAAGAGGATGCGTCATAAAAATAAATAATGTTCAGATAGCTAAGTATATCTTTTTTGTTAAAGGATTTAAAGTGGAGAAATTATAAAAGCACAGATTTGGAGAGGGTTTATTGGCCGGAAAGAATCCAAATATCTTGAAGCCTGGACTGGAAGACTTAAGACAAAATAGGCTTTATCTGGACAGGGATAGTTTTAAAACAAGGGATTTTTGCCATTGGATCAAATGAGGATTCAGAAAGGAGATTTACTGGAGATTCAGGAAAATGAAATGTGCTAAAAAAAACTCCTTCTTCTACCCTATCAGATATCTTTGCTTTTACCTTTATTTTTCCTTTCTCAGAACACACCTCCACCATATCCCCATCTGATATACCCAATCTTTCTGCATCCTTAGGATTAATCTCTATAGTTGGATCTGAAAATATCTCTTTAAGCCCTTCTATCCTCATACTCATTGTTCCTGAATGATAATGAAATAGGGATCTTCCTGTAGTAAGAATGAATGGATATTCTTTTTCTGGCATCCTATCCTTTGGCTTTGGATCACATCTAAAAAGTGTAGGTCTTTTTGGAAAGCCATCCTTATAGAGGATATCTGTTCCTAAGTGATCCTTACTATAGCATGGCCACTGTATCCCGCCTTTATTTAGCCTTTCATATATAATTCCCTTATATTCTGGAACAAGCTCCCTTATTTCTTGAAAAACATCTTCTGCCCTTCTATATGAAAACTCCTTCTCATATCCCATACTTTTTGCAATCATACAGATAATATCCATATCAGAAAGTGCATCCTTAGGAGGATCTATTGCCTTATTTATCTTTTGAACCCTTCTTTCTGTATTTGTAAATGTGCCTTCTTTTTCTAAAAAGCTTGATGCAGGAAGAACAATATGTGCAAGCCTTGCTGTATCAGTAAGGAATATGTCTTGGACAACAAGAAAATCAAGCTTCTTTAATGCCTCTATGGTCTTTTTTTGATCAGGATCAGTAATTACTGGATTTTCTCCAATAATATACATTGCCTTTATTCCATCATCTAAGACAGAATCTATCATCTCTATTAGACTAAGTCCTTTATCTTCTGCTATATTTTCCTTCCATCTTTCTTCAAATATCTTTCTTGCCTTAGGATCTTTTATTGACCTATATCCTGGAAGAAGATCTGGAAGAACTCCCATATCACATGCACCCTGAACATTGTTCTGACCTCTTAATGGATTTATTCCAGATCCATAAATCCCTAAGTTTCCTGTAAGGATAGAAAGATTAGATATTGCAAGAACATTTTCTGTTCCATTTAGATGCTGTGTAATTCCCATTGCATAATAGATGGAGGATGGCTTCTCTTTTGCATAAAGCCTTACTGCATCTATTAGCTTATCCTTTTCTACTTTGCATACTTCCAAAAGCTCATCCAAATCCAAGGAATCAATGTATCTTTTATATTCCTCAAATCCCTCCACATTGTTTTTCTTTATAAAATCCTCATCATAAAGACCCATATCTATAATCAGCTTTGACATAGCAGTAAGAAGACATATATCTGTTCCAGGTCTTAGCCTAATCCATATATCTGCTATATCACAAAGCTCTATCCTCATTGGATTAATTACAATAAGATTTGCTCCCTTCTTTTTTGCCCTCTTTATCCTTAGCCCAATTATTGGATGATTCTCTGTTGGATTTGCACCTATAACTAAGATTGTCTTTGAATCCTCTATATCAGAAATAGAGTTTGTCATTGCAGAATATCCAATACTCATAGAAAGTGCAACTGCTGTTGGTGAATGACATAGCCTTGCACAATGATCAATATTGTTTGTCTTAAATACAAGTCTTGAAAGCTTTTGAATAAGAAAATTTTCTTCATTTGTAAGCTTTGCTGAGCCAAGAACACCAATTTTTCCCATATTTTTCCTAAGGGATTCCCTTATCTTTTCTATTGCAAGATCCCTTGATATGGGAATAAATGATCCATCTTTATTTAAAAGTGGTTTTGTAAGCCTTTCACTGCTATTTACAAAACCTATTCCAAACCTTCCCTTTACACAAAGCTCTCCTTTATTTACTCCATCTCCTCCCTTTACTTTAACTATCCTATTTTCCTTTATTCCAACCTCTATCTCACATCCACATCCACAATATGGACAAATGCTTTTTATCCATTTTTCAGGATCTTCTTCCTTAGGACTATAAATTGCACCTGTTGGACATATATCAAGGCATGTTCCACAGAATCTGCATCCTTCATCTAATAGATGGACAAGCTGATCATCCTGCTTTATGTATGAAATGCAAGCATTTTGTAGTCTTATTTCATAACATGCCCTTATGCATTTGCTACAAAGTATGCAGTAGTTATAATCCCTTATAAAAAAAGGCTCTCTTATCTCCTTATATCCTCTTTCCTGAATAATGAGATTGCTTCCTAAAAGATTAAGCTTTTTTGCAATATCCTGAAGAATACATCTTCCATCCTTTGGGCATATCTTGCATCCTTTTTTTATAGAAAGTCCCCTAAGGCAATTTTCAATTCCTTCACATTCCTCATATTTTTCACAGAAAAGACAGTAGGAAGGATGGGACGAGTATCTTAAAAGAAAAAGAAATGCCTTTTTTCTTTCCTCTAATATCTCCTCATCCTTTGTAATTACCTCCATTCCATCAAATACCTTCTCCTCACATGCCTTAACAATTCCTTTTCCTTTTACTTTTACAAGACAGATTCCACATGATCCAGAAGAACCAATCTCTTTTTCATAGCAGATATGAGGAATATCTATTCCATTTTTAAGTGCTACATCTATAAGCCTTTCCTGCCCTTCTACCAAAAACTCTTTTCCATCAATCCATATCTTCATTTCCCTAATAGCCAAAGCCTGATTTATTTTTGAAATAACAATATATCTTCCACATTTATTTTGCCTTTATCCGCCTTTGATAAACCATGCTGAATTATCCTTGCTATCTTAAAACCTTCAGATACTCCTAAATCTGCCAATATTTTTGAGGTTTCTATCCTTTGTTCTTTTCCATCTATGGTCCAACTATGATATTTACTGACCACCATAGCATAAAATTTTTCAGATTTCAGAACTCTGTAACATTCTCTAAAAGATAGCTTCATCATTTTGAGATAATTCTCCACTATTTGAGCTTTCAATGATCTCTTAGATCTATTGAGTAAATTAACCAAATCTACACTTGATTTTGGTAAATTTAAATTATATTTCTCAAACTTTGAGAAATACTCTTCGGTTGATCCGAATTTTAAATCCTCATCAAATCCTAATATGATTATTGAGATTTTATTATTTCCAACATAATCTAAGGCATCAAAATAAGGTGGTGAAGTTAATATTCCATCTATAGAATCATCTCTTATAAAATCCATTTGCGTTGAGTCGGCTTTTATTATACTCACTTTTCCATTGCTTATATTCAGATTTAATTTCTCTGCTAATTTTAATGTGGCATATAAGACAAGATATCTGTCTTCAACATAACTTTGGTAGGAAGTAATAAAATTATTAGAATGCCTTTTTTCCGAAAATTCTACAATCTTCTGACTTAGTAAAAGAAGGAGAAACTTCCTGATTTTTTCATCCTGTATTTGCTCTATTCTATTTTTTAAGTAAATTATTTTTTGTAGATGTGGAAAAATATTTGTGAAATATCTATTTTCTTCTGTATATTTCCTTAATTTTACCTCGATTTCTTTTATTTCTTCATTTAAATTGAGGCTAAATAAATCTTGACCACTAAGATTTATACTTGAAAAGAGGTTTACTATCTCTTCTCTCAGCCTTTGTATATTATAATTCAGATTACACTTTACCTCTGAGATAAGTTTGCCAATCTCTAAGATCTCGATACCTATAGCATTTAGACCCATTGTTGGAGCATCTGCTATAAAGGCGCCAGAGCCTACAAAAGGATCTAATATTGTATCTCCTTTATTTACTCTTAACAGATTTATTAATGCCCTTGATATTCGTGGATCTCCTTTGCCTTTATATTTATGTAGATAATGCAAAAAAGGCTTCCTCAAATCTGTAGATGCCCAATCTATAAAATCTCCAATATGTTTTTTCCCCAAGCCAAGATGTGGTGCGCGAAAATGATTATTCCTCAAATGTTCTAAGAGTTCATCCAGTCCTTTTCCTATCCCTTCTTCTTTTTCAGCTAAATATCCATCCCAATCCTTAGCATTTCTTGGAGAGATTGCCACAGCAGGTAATTTTTTCACATCTGTTACATACTCAAAAAGTGTTTGCACAGGTAACAGTCTTATTACGAAATTTTTTTTGCTATTTCCTAAATGAATGGTAAATGTCTGATATAAATTTTTATTTGTTAACGATATAGTTTGCCCAAGTTTTTCATCTTCAAAGGTTTCCAACATCAAATATATTTCTTTAAAAAAAGCAGGTCTAAATATCAATTTTTCTATATCAACAAACTTTACTTTTGCTAAATATCCCTGTATTTCACCAAGATACAGGTGACGAGTTATTATGTGAATAACATTATCATCCAGTTTATTAAAAGGATAATGCTTAAAAAGGGCAGGAATTGTCCTTATAGGCTTTACATCTGTATCTAAAATTGCAGACAGCTCATGCTGAGCAAAATATACTTCATCAGGATCCCGTAGATCAAACTTAATTTTTGCCAAGACTATTATTTTATTCATTTACTATCCTCTAATTTAAAAAGGTCGCAAGGCCTTATTTTGAATTGTAATTTAGTTGGGTCTGGTGTTCCTCCTTTTCGTTGCATTGTGATTCTACCTATGTATAAGCTCCCTTTTGGAGAAACCCTTACATCTCCTTGTCCAAAAAAATTCATTGCTGTGTTTATATCTTTTAAAATCCAAGTAGTAGTATTGTCAGACTTATTATACCTTGTAACCAACATCCAATCTGCAGCAAATCCACCTCTACCTTTTAGAATGTCACTTACAACAAGGATTTTGTTTTCAGTGAAGAACAATATAATTTTCTGGACTATGTTATCCTTAAGCTCAGTTAGAAATACTCGCCGTAAATCTCTCAACTGGGATAAGCTGACTTTCAACATCTCTGGATGGGTTGACGGGCTTATTTCTCCAGTAAATAATCTTAAAGCTAATGCAATCTCATCATCAAAGTGCCACATTTCTTTATAAGACCCAACCCATCTTTTATCTACTTGATTATAATCTGCGTCCGAATTTGCTTTTTTCAAAGATAAATTTTCAACTTTCATGGCGTTATTCATATGAATAATTAACCTGATTTGAACTTGAACATCTGTTTTCTTAAAACGCATTAGTTTTTCATACTCTTCATCACTAAATCCAAATTTCTTTATATCACTCTTTTTTATTCTTGTAGAAAGTTGAATTGCTCTCAAATAATCTATCTTATCAAGGTCATAGCCCATTATTTTGAGCCAAAGTTTAGCATCTTCATCTTCTCTCCAATTGTTAAATTTCTTACATATTGCTTTTTCATTAGCAAAACCACCTTTTGCTGTTCTTGATCCAAACTCAAAATTGTACATCTTTCATCACTTTATTATATTAAGTTACAAACATCGTATGAACATCACCTACTTTTTCCCTTAATTCAGGAAGCCTCTCTTCTGGACACATTACCTTTACAATACCTTTTTCTTTTACATCCTCAAGAACATCTGCAAACTCCCTAAAATGCTTTATTTCTGTTCCAAGAACCTCTTCCCTCATCCTTTGTCTTTCTTCTTCTGTATCATTTGTAAGATAATATCTAAGTGATCTAAATCCTTTTGTATCAGGAAGAAGTGGTGCATCAATATCTGCAATTGTCCTAATTATTCCCTTTGTAAGCTCTCTTTTGTCCAGATCTATCTTTCTCAAAAATGATGCTGATTCATCAAAGTTTTCTAATGTCTTTCCTATATTTGGATCCCTATATGAAAGAAATGTAATTTCACCAGTTAGCCTATCAAATATACAATATGCACCATATGCACCTCCCTGAACCCTTACCCTTTCCCATAGCAATGTATTTCTAAGATATCTTGTTATGACAAGCTGTGATCCATGAAACCTGTGCCCAAGCCTATATATGGATTCTCCTTTTCCTACAAAGTTTACTTTTGCCTTTATAAGAAGTGCCTCTTTTTCTGGGATCCTATCCTCTTCCCATATTGCTTTTTCTTTCTGTTTTTTTGGAATAGCCAAAATAAAGCTATTTATGTGATTTTCATAATTCAAGAAATCCTTTTCAGGACATGTAATATTTAGGATCATATCTGATCTATTTGAAAGCCAATTGTGGATTTTTTTTATATCAGATAGAACTTTTTCCCAGCTTTCCTTTATAAGACCTACAAGCTTCCTTAAAAAGAATAGATAGCTTATTCCCTCTGTCATTTCCCTAAGCCAGCCTGATCTACTTAAATGAGAGCAGATCCTTGTTTTTAAGATCTCATGTCCAGAAGGAATAAGATTCTTCTCATATCTTGCCTTTTCCTCTAATACAATCTGAAGAAAACGCTCTTTATTGTTTAGATCTGGTATAAGAAGAAGATCTTTTAAGATATCTAAAAGTTCTGGAATCTTTGAAACAAGTGCCTTTCCCCTAAGGAAAAGCCAAAAGCAGAAGTCTTTACTTTCCCTTATCTGATCTATTAGTATGCTCCTTTCTATTCCACCTGTATGCTGTCCAATCCTTTGACTAATCTTTACATAATCCTCTTTTTCTGTTCCTATTTCTATTATTGCCCTTCCAATAATTGGGATATATGGAATAAGGTCTTTTTCTAATCCATTTAGGTTAAATCCAACATCTATGTAGAATATCCCATTTGTGAATATGTCATGAAATAGTATCTTTGCATCTTCCCTTTCTAATACATCTATTGGTATCCTCTTATTTTCCCTATCTATATCCTTTAGATCCAAGACAGGTATCTTTGCTAAGGCAGATGGAGAATCAGGCATCTGCTGCAATCTTTTGAGCTCCTTAACATCCTCTATTATCTTTTTTAGCTCATCTATGCTCATTCTTTTCTTTATCTCATCAAGCCTTCTTCTTTCTTCCTCCTCTTCCCTTTTTTTC
>JALVZP010000339.1 GCA_027037575.1 Desulfobacterales bacterium
GATAAGAGAGGATGGAAGATCTAAGGTGGTAAGGGTCTTTCCAGGTGGTAGGATGTATTCAAAGATAAAGGAAAGATGTGGTAATGTGACAAATGGGATGAGTATAAGTAAGAAGGGCTGTGGAATTATGTCTGCTTATAAGAGGATTTCCCTTGGAATACCTATTTCTATAAACAGGGAAGACCTCTATGGGCTTTGTGCTATTCCAGGTATAGGACCTCATCTTACAGAGGAAATCATTTCTTACAGAAACAAACATGGAAGATTTAATAGTGTTAAAGAATTGTTGAATGTAAAAGGGATAGGGGAAAGACTTTATAAGAAAATAAGGCCATTTGTAAGACTATAAAATGCTTGTTCTTGGAATAGATACATCATGCGATGATACATCTGCCTCTGTTGTAAAGGATGGAAGATGTGCACTATCCAATGTTGTCCATTCCCAGATAGAGCTTCATCATCCACATGGTGGTGTTGTTCCCGAGCTTGCATCAAGGGCTCACTTAAGAAATATAGTTCCTGTAGTAAGTGAAGCCTTATCTAAGGCAGGTGTTAGCCTTGATGACATTGATGGGATAGCTGTTACAATAGGCCCTGGTCTTATAGGATCACTTCTTGTAGGACTCTATTATGTGAAGGCAATCTCATATACCCGTAAGATCCCATTTGTTGGAATAAATCACTTAGAAGGTCACATACTTTCCATCTTCTTGGAGGAAAGGGTTCCAGATTTCCCATTCATAGCACTTACTGTATCAGGTGGACATACATGCCTTTATTCAGTATCAGATTTTGGGAAATATAGGCTTCTTGGAAAGACCTTAGATGATGCAGCAGGAGAGGCATTTGATAAGGTTGCAAAGGTATTAGGACTCGGATATCCTGGAGGGATAGAGATAGAAAGAGAAGCAAAAAAGGGTGATCCAAAAAAGATAAGCTTTCCTCGTCCCTATCTTTCAAAGGATTCCTTAGATTTTAGCTTTAGTGGTCTGAAGACTTCTGTCTCCCTTTTCTTTAAAAGATGGAGGGATGATCCTTCTCTTCAGAAGGAGGTAAGCATCTCAGATATTGCCGCCTCATTTCAGGATGCAGTAGTAGATGTGCTGATAGAAAAGATAAGGAGGGCATTAAGAATAACAAATACGAAGGATGTCGTTGTTGCAGGTGGAGTTGCATGTAATAAGAGGCTTAGAGAGAGATTGCTAAATGAACTAAATGCAAGGATATATTTTCCAAGACCAGAGTTTTGCACAGACAATGGTGCAATGATAGCAGTTGCTGGCTATCATAGGTTAAGGAAAGGGGAAAGGGCAGATCTCTATACAGACGCAAGGAGCAGATATCCCATATCAGAGATATGACAAGGCCAAAGAAGTCCTTAGGACAGCATTTTCTCGTAGATAAGAACATTATTGAAAAGATAATCAGATACGCAAGGCTAAAGCAAGACGATATTGTAATTGAAATTGGAGCAGGTCATGGAGAGCTTACTATTCCTTTATCAGAGCATGTATCTCAAGTCTTTGCAATAGAAAAGGATCCAGGTCTCTGTTACAAGCTAAGAAAGAGGATAGGAGAAGAAAGGATAAGGAATATAAAGGTGATAAGGGGGGACATACTAAAATTGGATCTAAGGGAGATAGAGGATTTTCCTAAGAGACCTGTCGTCATGGGAAATATTCCCTATAATATCTCATCTCTGATCTTAAAAAAGCTTATCTCTTCAAAGGAGATGATTGAAAGGGCAATTTTGATGTTTCAATTAGAGTATGCAAAAAGGCTCGTTGCATCTCCTGGAACAAAGGATTATGGCTCACTTACACTTCTTGTCTCATATCATGCAACTGTAAAGGAGCTTTTTTCTGTGTCCAAGAATGTATTTTTTCCAAGACCATCTGTAGATTCTATGGTCGTGGAGATTGTGTTTGATAAGAGATATCCAGAATCTGAGGAGGCAGTATTTAGATTTGTTGTAAATGCAGCATTTTCACATAGGAGGAAGAACATATTAAACTCCCTGTTCGAGTATATGAAAGGATCAGGGATAAGGAAGGGAGGGATAAGGAATGTCCTTCTTTCCTCCAATATAAGTCCAGAATTGAGGGCAGAGAACCTGTCCATAGAAGACTTCTTAAGGCTTTCAGAAAAAATGAAGAAATACCTTCCTAAGGAGCAGGTGGAATGAAGAGGTTAAAGATACTACTCACAAATGATGACGGAATCTATGCAAATGGACTATACTGCCTCTATAATGAGCTAAAAAAGGATCACGAAATCCACATCGTTGCACCATATTCAGAGATGAGCGCAGTTGGTCATGCAATTACCCTTAACTCTCCCTTAAGGATTCAGGAGATATACAGGGATGGCAAATTTTATGGATATGCAGTTACTGGAACGCCAGCAGATTGCGTAAAGATAGCTGTTCAGGAGCTGATGAAGGACGATCCTCCAGATATTGTGCTATCAGGTATAAACCTGGGAGCAAATGTGGGAATAGATGTTCTCTACTCAGGAACCGTTTCTGCTGCAACAGAAGGGGCATATCTTGGAATAAAGTCTGCTGCTATATCCCTTGCAACCAGAAAGGATCCAGATTTTTCCTTTGCAAGCAGATTTAGTAGACAGATAATAAGGTTTTTACTTGAAAACAATCTTGATAGAGGAGTTGCACTGAATGTAAATGTCCCCGCTGTCCCAGAGGAGATGATAAAAGGAGTTGTTTTCACAAGACAGGCAATAACGAAGTATAGGGAATATTTTGAAAAGAGAATAGATCCAAGGGGGAATGTCTATTACTGGCTTGCAGGGGAGATCATATTAGAAGAAAATGGCAGGATGGATACAGACATAATTGCACTTCAGAATAACATGATAACAATTACTCCTATCAGCTGTGATATGACGAGTAATAAGACACTGGAAAGGCTGAAGAAGAATCAGCCCTTCCAGTGGAGGATTTAGCCCTGAGCAAGTTTTTTAAGAAACTCTAACCTTTCACGAGTCTCTATTTCTGCCATTTCAAATAGCTTTTCAGCCATGTCAGGGAATGTCCTTGTAAGTGCAGAGTATCTCACCTCACCAAGCAGGAATTCCTTAAGGCTCATCTTTGGATCCTTTGAATCAAGTATAAATGGATTCTTCCCTTCCTTTTTAAGCCTTGGATCATATCTGTATAGGACCCAGTATCCTGCATCAACTGCCTTTTGCTGCTCCCTCTGGCTCTTTCCCATGTCTATTCCATGGTTTATGCAGGGTGCATAGGCAATAATCAGGGATGGTCCTGGGTAGCTTTCTGCCTCTATAAGGGATTTGAGCAGCTGATTCTTATTTGCTCCCATGGCAACAGATGCAACATAGATATATCCATATGTCATGGCCATAAGGCCTAAGTCCTTTTTCTTAAACTGCTTTCCCTTTGCAGCAAATTTTGCTGTTGCTCCTAAGGGTGTTGACTTAGATGCCTGCCCTCCTGTGTTGGAATACACCTCTGTGTCCAGGACAAGCACATTCACATCATTTCCCATGGCAAGCACATGATCCAATCCACCAAAACCTATATCATATGCCCATCCATCTCCTCCAATAATCCAGATGGACTTCTTTGTAAACATATCTGACATGTCCATGATCTTAGAGATAATATCCTTGTGCCTGGTATTTGTCTCAAGCTCTTTCCTTAGCGCCTCCTTTATCTTCTTGCTGAGCTCCTTTGATCTTTCTGCATCATTCATATTTTCAAGCCATTCCTTAAAGAGAGACTTCAGTTCATCTGAGATATCAAGCCCAATTGCCTCCCTTATCATATCAGCAAGCATTTCCCTTTTCTGATTTACTCCAAGTGCAATCCCAAAACCAAACTCTGCATTATCTTCAAAAAGGGAGTTTGCCCAGGCAGGCCCATGTCCATCCTTGTTTGTCGTATATGGGAATGATGGGACAGAACCACCATATATGGAGGAACATCCCGTTGCATTTGCAATTATCATCCTGTCTCCAAAAAGCTGTGTAACAAGCTTTATATAAGGTGTTTCTCCACATCCAGCACACGCACCAGAAAATTCAAATAGGGGTTGCCTGAACTGGCTTCCCTTCACACTTGTTGGAGGCATAAGATTGTCAAGGACAGGAAGCTTTGAAGCAAATATATGATTTGGAACCTGATCCTTCGTCTGAGTATTGAGTGGCTTCATTACAAGTGCCTTTTTCTTTGCAGGACATACATCTACACAGTTTCCACATCCTGTGCAATCCAGGACACTTACCTGTATCCTAAATTTTAGCCCTTTGAGTTCCTTCCCTACTGCATCTATTGTAACAAAGCTTTCTGGTGCATCCTTCAAATCCTCTGGCCTTGCAAGGACAGGCCTTATAACAGCATGTGGACATACAAATGCACACTGATTACACTGGATGCAGTTTTCTGGTTGCCATTCAGGAACATTTATAGCAATTCCCCTTTTCTCATACTTTGTTGTCCCTGTAGGAAATACACCATCAGGTGGCATAAGGCTTACAGGAAGTGTGTCTCCTTTTTGTGCAAGCATTGGCCTCATAATCTTTGTTACAAACTCTGGGACACCTTCTTCCTCTTCCCATAACTTTATATATTCCTCATGTCCTGCCTGTGCCCAGCTTTCTGGATATTTCACCTCCTGAAGTGCATCAAGTGCCCTATCAACTGCCTCTATGTTCTTTCTGACAATATCCTCACCCTTCTTTCCATATGTCTTTACTATTGCCTCTTTCATCTGCTTTATTGCCTCATCTGGTGGAAGAACACCTGAGATCTTAAAGAATGCTGCCTGCATTATGACATTTATCCTTCCACCAAGACCAACCTCTTGTGCTATCTTTACTGCATCTATGTTATAGAACTTCAACTTTTTCTGGGCTATTGTCCTCTTTATATGATCAGGAAGCATCTTTTCCATCTCTTCTAAGGTTGTCCAAGGAGAATTAAGCAAGAATATTCCACCTTCCTTTATTCCTTCTAAGACATCATATTTATAGACAAAAGTAGGATTATGACATGCAATAAAGTCTGCCTTTGTAATGAGATAAGGTGATTTTATCCTGTGTGGAGAAAAGCGAAGATGAGATATTGTTGTTCCACCTGATTTCCTTGCATCATATGCAAAATATCCCTGTGCATAAAGTGGAGTATTTTCTCCAATTATCTTTATTGTGTTCTTATTTGCACCAACTGTTCCATCTGAACCAAATCCCCAGAATTTACAACTTATTGTTCCTTCTGGAGATGTGTCTATCTCTTCTCCAAGCTCTAAGGAAGTATGTGTAACATCATCATTTATACCTACTGTAAAATGATCCTTCGGAGATTCCTCTTGCAGATTATCAAATACTGCCTTTACCATTGTTGGTGTAAAGTCTTTGCTTGAAAGCCCATATCTTCCACCAATAATAAGAGGTGCATTTTCCACACCAAAAAATGCTGTGCATACATCCTGATAAAGTGGCTCACCTACAGCACCAGGAATCTTTACCCTATCTAATACTGCAATCCTTTTTACAGTAGGTGGAACAACCCTTAGGAAGTGTTCTTTTGAAAATGGAAGATAGAGTCTTACCTTTATAAGTCCTACCCTTTCTCCCTGCTTTACAAGATAATCAACAGTTTCTTCTATTACATCACAGCTTGATGCCATAGAGACAATTACCCTGTCTGCCTCAGGATCCCCTACATAGTCAAAGAGATTGTATCTCCTTCCTGTAATATCACTTACCTTCTCCATCTCCTCCTGAACAATCCGAGGCACTTTTGCATAAAATGGGTTGCATGCCTCTCTATTCTGGAAGAATATATCAGGATTTTGTGCTGTCCCCCTTGTCTGAGGATGTTCTGGATCAAGGCATCTCTTCTTGAATCTCTCTATTGC
>JALVZP010000340.1 GCA_027037575.1 Desulfobacterales bacterium
CAAATCAGAGCTATATGAAGTATATGTGATTATCCTGAGTGATAGGAAGGAAAAGGATGAAAAGATAAGATGCATGAGCGAAGGTGCAGATGATTATCTCACAAAACCAGTTGATCCTGATGAACTTATTGCAAAGGTAAAGGTTGCTGCAAGGATAGCAACCCATACAAAGAGATTGGAGCTGGAATATAAAAAGATGTTTAGTAAGATTGATGTCCTTCTTATTCAGGAAGGAGGATGTGCACCTGGATACAATCCTGTAACAGCATTTATAACATATCATCTGGAAAGCATGAAAAGAAAGATTTATGCAACAAGAGAAGGATTCAGGTCTCTTGTAAACGGAAGGGATGAAGACTTTGTCAGGCTTGTATATGATCCAGAACTATATAAGAAATTGAATCATATACCAGGAGTAGTTCATGTTGCTCCTCTTTCAGAGGCAGCAGGGGCACTCTTTAGAGGAGAAAGATATCCTGATTTTGTAAAAAAGGAGCTTCAGGAAAAGGCAGCAAAAAATATCTTGGAAAGGGATGTAAAAGTTATCATTGCGATGGGAGGAAATGGGACATTTAAAGGAATAAATGCACTCTGCAACCTTCTTCCCACAGGAATACAGGTATTCTTTATCCCTGTAACAATAGATAGTGATATCTCTGAAACAGAATGTATTGGAGAGAATACAGGAATAGAAATGGGTGCTGAAAAGATAAAGAGATACTTAGCAGATGCAAGGACACACAAGAGGGTCTATATAATAGAGATGATGGGAGCAAGCAGTGGCTTTCATGCACTCCATAGCTGCTTAGGAGCAAGGGCACATCTTGCAGTCCTTCCAAACAGTAAAATTGATCATAAAAAGGTAGTAGAAGCAATAAATAGCAGAGAGGATGGGTGTGTAATTGTTGTGGCAGAGGGATATAAGAGGGAGGAAAGGAGGAAAAAAGGTATAAAGGATAATGCAGCAGAATACTTTTATAAAGAACTTCTTCAAACGGGAATACCAATAAAGAGAAGGGTAGTATGTGAACCATTTTCAAGGGATATAAGAGGTGCTACACCAAATAATCAGGATATCACCCTTGCCCAGAGGATGGCATATAATGTGGCGAGATATATAAAAGCAGGTTCATCAAGGCTTATGCCAGCAGTAAGCTCTGGAAGAGAGTATGCAATCCCATTTAGTGAAATAAGGACAGATAATACAGTAGAAGAAGATCTACTTGTCCTTTCTGACAGACTTACAAAGAGAAATTATATGATGGAGAAGGAAGATGAAGCCTGATCAGATCCCTAAGGATATATCCCCCTTTATTATTCCTGAACCCTCAGGAAGCATGTATTACAGGTGCCTGGGATGCAGTGGAAGATTTGGAATAGAAAGGCTTCTTTATACATGTCCTGATTGTGGAAATGTGCTACTTCTTTATTCAGAAGGAAATGAGGCATTAAAGAAAGTTGATGGAAAAGGATGGAGAAAGATATTCGACTACAGAAAGATGATAAATTATCCCCCTATTCAGGGGATCTTCCTATTTTATGAATTTATTGCCCCAGTAATCCCCTTAAGCTCCATCATATACTTGGGAGAAGGACATACTCCTGTTGTAAAGGCAAATTCACGGCTAAGGGATATTGCAGGGATAGAATTCTATTTCAAATATGAAGGACTTAATCCAAGTGCATCATTTAAGGACAGGGG
>JALVZP010000341.1:0-5305 GCA_027037575.1 Desulfobacterales bacterium
CATTTATAAGCTCATCTTTTCTTATTGGCATTGTCCCTACTTTGCTTACCACGATTCCTGCAGCAAAATTTGCCAGAAATGCTGAATCAAAAAAGCTTAAGCCAGATGAAATAGATAGAGAAAGAACAGAGATGACTGTATCTCCTGCACCTGATACATCATATACCTCTTTTGAAAATGCAGGTATATGGCTTGATTCCCCATTCTTTTCTAAGAAGAATATTCCATCCTTTCCTAATGTGATAAATACTACATCCAAGTCAAGTTCATTTAAGAACTTCTTTGCTGAAGATAGAATATCTGATTTTCCACTTGCATTAATTGCCTCTTTTTTGTTTGGTGTAATAGCTGTGACTCCTTTATATTTTTTAAATTTCTTCCCTTTTGGATCTACAAGGATTGGAATCTTTTTTTTGTAATGATCTACAATGCTTTTAACTATATTTTTTGTTACAACCCCTTTTGCATAATCAGAAATGATTATTCCATTTATGTCTGAAAGAGAAAGGGCATAATCAATAAGCCTTTTTTCTATCTTAGAGGATATTTTTGTTCTTGATTCATAATCAAGCCTGACCACATGCTGTCCATTTGCAATAATCCTTATCTTTTTTGTTGTTGGCCTTGATGAATCTAAGATGATCCCTTCTCCTATAATCCCTTTCTCATCTAATATCCTTCTAAAAAATCTTCCATCCTTATCATCTCCTAATACTCCTGCTACATATACCTTTGCACCAAGAGATAATATATTGTTCGCTACATTTCCTGCTCCTCCAATACTAAATGAGTTCTCTTTTACATCTACAACCTGAACAGGTGCCTCAGGGGAAATCCTTTCTACATCTCCATAGACATATTCATCCAGTATAAGATCACCTATGACCAATAAGGAAAGATCTTTAAATCTGAGGATAGTATCACAGATCTTTTTTATATCAGTCCTCATATCTCAATCCCAAACTGTTTTGCTACAATCTGAGGGACATCTACTGCTCCCATAATTATAGGATCTTGATGACAGTCTGATCCACCAGTAACAATCAGGTTATGCTCTTCTGAGAATTTAAGATACTTTATAACTGTTTCTGGACTATGCTTTGAATGCCAGCACTCTATCCCGTCTAAGTATGGAAGCATCTTCTCTTCAATAATCCTTATCTGTTCATCTATATCATCAGTAATCTCATTAAGGGATGTTCCATTTGAATTGTTTGGATGTGCAAGAACTGCTTTTCCTCCTGCACCTCTTATAAGAGAGGATGCCTCTCCTAAGGATAATGGCATCTTTGGAACATCACACTTTATAAGATACCTTTCAAATGCCTCTTTTCTGGATGAGACTATTCCTTTTTCTATCATGTAATCAGCAATATGTGGCCTTCCAAGTGTTCCATCTGCTCTTCTTTCTATTTCCTCCATATCTTCCATTGTTAAAGGAGAAAACCCATCTTTTATCAGCTCATTATTCAGCTTTTCCAATATCTTCTTTGCCCTTTTTTTTCTATAATCCCTCAGATCATGAAGCCTCTTTTTTATCCTTTCATTATGAATATCAAACTGATAGCCAAGTATATCTAAGGAAATCTCTTTTGAATCAGGATATGGCTGAAATCTGATATTTAGCTCCACTCCTGTTATATAATACATTCCGTATTTATCTGCCAATCTCTGTGCCTCTTCCTGACAATCAATGGAATCATGATCAGTAATAGATATGACCTTTATTTTCCTTTTATTTGCTTCTTCAAATATCTGGCTAAGTAGGAGTTTTCCATCAGAGCAATCTTTTGAATGTATATGGAGGTCAATCTTGGAGGAGGCAGACATTATCTCCCATCTCTTCTCTGTATTTCCTGTAATAATATAGGACCCTTCTTACATATCTCCTTGTAGACCTAAATGGAGGAACACCTCTATACATCCTCACTTTTTTTATTCCTGCATTATATGCGGCAAGGGCAAGCTCCAAGTTATTATCAAATAGGATAAGGAGCTTTTTTAGATATCTTGCTCCAGCATCTATATTCAGTTCAGGATCAAATGGATCATCCACACCCATTGCCCTTAATGTTACAGGCATAAGCTGCATCAATCCCTTTGCGCCCCTATAAGACACTGCATGTGGTTTGAAGGAAGATTCTACTTTTATAACAGCCTTTATTAGTGCAGGATCCAGGTTATATCTGTCTGCTACTCTTAGTATAATGCTATGAAGACTATCCTCCTTTATTTTACTTATGGAATTATCCTCCTTGGAAAATAACTCAGGCTGAATGCAGACTGCTTTATTATTTTTAGGTGATTCCTTTATCTCCTTTACTATCCTTTGAATCTCCGAATCTATTTTGCGTGGCTTATAGGAGGGAGCAAGTTTAAATATCAAGATAAGAGCGAGGGATGATCGCACTGCCAAATCTATAAACTTCTTCACCTTCATGAATATACCCCCTATGTTGCTCATTATACTAACATTTTTTTAAAAAATATCCAAGAATTTAAAGATATAGCAAAAAGGATGCATTTCTGTTATCCTTTTGCAAAAAAATAAAAGGTAGCATAAGGCTATGGGAAGGATACTGATATTAGACTTTGGATCTCAATATACACAGCTTATTGCAAGAAGGGTAAGAGAGGCTCAGGTATATAGTGAGATTCATCCTTATAATATGCCCATAAAAGAAATTGCCTCCTTTAATCCAAAGGGGATAATCCTTTCTGGCGGGCCTTCAAGTGTTTATGAAAAAAGGGCTCCATTTCCTGATAAAGGTATATTTTCTCTTGGAGTGCCAATACTTGGTATCTGCTATGGACTCCAGGTAATAACCTATATGAATGGAGGAAAGGTAAAAGAATCAAAGGAGAGGGAATATGGAAACTCCTATATAAGGGTGCTTGACAATAAAGACCTTTTCTCCGGATTCTACATAGGAGAAAGACTTAAGGTATGGATGAGTCATGGTGATAGGGTAGAGGAGATTCCAGAAGGATTTATAAAGCTTGCAGAAAGTGAAAATAGTCCTTTTGCATCAATAGCAGATAGAAAGAGGAAGATATATGGAGTTCAGTTCCATCCTGAAGTAGCACATACACCGAGAGGAATGGATATACTAAAGAACTTCCTATATCTTATATGTAATTGTTCTCCTTCCTGGACAATGTCCTCCTTTATAGAAAATACAGTAAAAGAGATAAAAGAGAAAGTGGGAAATGAGAGGGTCCTTTGTGCACTTTCAGGAGGGGTAGATTCCTCTGTAACAGCAATACTTATGCATAAGGCAATAGGAGATAGGCTTATCTGTGTATTCATTGACAATGGTCTATTGAGAAAGGATGAGGCAAAAAAGGTAGTAAAAATATTCAAAGAGAAATTGGGACTTAATCTTCATCTTGTAAATGCAGAGGAAAGATTCCTTAGTGCGCTAAGAGGCGTAACAGATCCTGAAAAAAAGAGGAAGATAATAGGGGAGCTATTTATAAGGGTATTCGAGGAAAAGGCAAAGGAGTTTGGAAAGATAAGGTATCTTGCTCAAGGAACACTATATCCAGATGTGATAGAGAGTGTTTCATATAAAGGACCATCTTCTACAATAAAGAGCCATCACAATGTAGGTGGGCTTCCCAAGGATATGGAATTTGAACTTATTGAGCCATTAAAAGAGCTATTTAAGGATGAGGTAAGGAGGGTTGGGATTGAGCTTGGAATTCCAAAAGAGATACTCCTTAGGCATCCATTTCCTGGACCAGGTCTTGCTGTAAGGATAATAGGAGAGGTAACAAAGGAGAGATTGGACCTATTAAGGGAGGCAGATAGCATTGTTGTTGAGGAAATAAAAAGGGCAGGCCTTTATGAAAAGGTATGGCAGGCCTTTGCAGTTCTTCTTCCTATAAAGAGTGTTGGAGTTATGGGGGATGAAAGAACATATGAACATGTTGTTGCTGTAAGGATTGTAGAAAGTCAGGATGCAATGACAGCAGACTGGAGCAAGGTTCCATATGAGGTCTTAGAGAGGATATCTAACAGGATAATAAATACAGTAAAAGGTATTAATAGGGTTGTATATGATATATCCTCCAAGCCTCCAAGCACAATAGAATGGGAATAATTAAGCCAAAAAAAAGAAGAAGGGATCCTGAGATAGCAGAGGATACAATAATGATTATTCCAAAAAGAGAGATTGAATGCTTTGTAAAAGAGATCAATGCAAAAGATCTTGGAGAAATAGACGGTTGTCTTTATAGGCTATATCTAAAGGACAATATTGCCATAATTGGACCTTTCCTGGGTGCTCCACATGCAACAATAGGTCTTGAAAGGATAATTGCTCTTGGTGCAAAGAGGATATGGGTATTTAGCTGGTGCGGTTCTATAAATAAGGATATAAGAATAGGGGATGTTGTTATTCCTGCAGGTTCCTTTTCAGAGGAAGGGGTATCACAGCACTATCCAGTAGATTCTGATATAAGGCCAGATCCGGATATGATCCAAAGGATAAAGAATGCGTTTAAAAAAGAAAATATTCCATTTTATGAAGGAATCTTCTGGACAACAGATGCACCATATAGAGAAACAGAAGAAAAGATAAGAGAATATCAGAGAAAAGGGGTAATTGGAGTTGATATGGAGATATCTGCACTTATGAGAGTGGCAATATTCAGAAAAGTATCACTTGCATCTATATTTGTTGTATCAGATGAGCTTTTTTCAGGAAGATGGAAACCTGGATTTTCAGATCAAAGGATGAAGGAAATGTCCAGGAAGATAGTTCATATAATCTTTGATCTGGCTAAAAAATAGCTACTTCTTTTTTTGTTCCTCTAATAATTTTATTAGCCTCTCATTCTGCTTTATCAGTATAAGATTTGTCTTTATCTGAAACCTGAGTAGCTCTATAAGCTCTTTAATGATCTCCTTTTCATCCTTATCTGTAGAATAGGTCTTTACATCCTTTTCATTGTAGTGTTCGTAGTATTTTAGAAACTCCTTATCCAGCCATATATTTATCTTATTTGGGATATAAATATTTTCCTTGCCAAAAGAAATCCCTCCAAAAATAAGGAAAAGCAGAATAAGGGAAAAAAATACTTTATTTTTCATCTCCCTCTCCATTTAATTTTTTCTTTTAATTTTTTCTTGTTTTGATTTGTAAAATAGCATCTGCAAGCTTAAGGTCAAAAGGTGTTGTTATCTTTATGTTCTCTTCATATCCCTTTATGACTTTAACCTTTATCCCCATCTTTTCTAAGAGCATGGAATCATCTGTTATCCCTTCCCATCCCTCTATATGAGCCCTTACATGTGCAT
>JALVZP010000341.1:5315-5890 GCA_027037575.1 Desulfobacterales bacterium
GCATCATATATATCCTTAAATCTAAAGATTTGAGGTGTTTGAATAAGCCATATCTTATTTCTTTCTATAGTGGTAAGCACATATCCTTTTTCATCCACCATCTTTACTGTATCCTTTGCAGGGATTCCAACAGCTATAGCCCTTTCTGAGCTTGCTTCATCTATTAGCCTTTTAATTAGATCCTCTTTTATAAATGGCCTTACTCCATCATGTATTAGCACAATATCAGACTCATCTGCTATGGATTTAGCAGAATAAAGCCCATTCCTCACTGAATCCTGTCTTCTTTCTCCTCCAGGAACTATATCATATATTTTGTTTATTCTATATTTTTCCACTATTTCTTTACATCTTTTTATTTCATCTCTTGGTGCAACAAGTATGATGCGATCAATATAATCTGATCTTTCAAATACACCAAGTGTAATGGCAAGTATAGGAATATCCTCTATTAGCAGAAACTGCTTTGGAGTATTTATCCCCATCCTGACTCCAATTCCAGCAGCAGGTATTATGGCGATCCTTTTCATTTCTTAGATCTTATATGCTCTATTGCCCTATTTAGCCTATATATT
>JALVZP010000342.1 GCA_027037575.1 Desulfobacterales bacterium
CATTTGGCTTGGGTATTCTTTCCTTTGAGCTTGTAGAAAACAGATTTTCGCCGATAGGATCAATAGCTTTTGGCTTTATAGCTATTTCAATAGCACTTCATCTCAAAAAGGAGGAGTTTAAAAAGATTATCATGCTCTCCTTCTTCGATATATTTCTCACATTTCTCATTATTTTCGTTCCATTCCTATATCTTACTTCTTCGCTATATCTTTCTATTCTGGTCGGTATTACAGGGGCTACTACAGCTCCTGCTGCAAGTTTGGCAATAGTTCGTGAATCAAGGGCAAAAGGCCCTCTTGTATCAGCACTTCTCCCTACGATTGCCTTAAATAACGTGGTATGCACCATACTTTTTACATTTATCCTGGGCATCTTAGGAATACTGATAAAAACAAGCAACTTCTCCCTTTTCCCATTATTAAGACATATATTTCTTGCCTCATTCTCAGGGATAGTATTTGGATATCTATTTTGTCTGTCTGTCCCATTTATAAAAAAGATTGGGATAAAGACAATATGGGCATCTTTTTTTGTACTCCTGATACTTATAGGGATAGCAGAACAATTTCATCTTCCTGTTCTTCTTTCTTCTATATGCATGGGTCTTGTAATAACAAATACAGAAAAGATAGCAGATGAAGTATTTGATGCATTTAATAGGCTTGAATCCTTTATTTATCTCTTATTCTTTACAATGGCAGGAACACATCTAAATCCATCCTTTGCTCTTCAAGAAGGCTGTTTTATTATCCTTTTTGTAATTACAAGATTTATTGGAAAGTTTTTAGGAGGTTATATTGGAGCTTACATGGCAAAGATCCCTAAAAAGGGACTCTTTGGTATAGGACTTCTTCCACAAGCAGGATTGGCACTCGCATTCCTGCTCTTATTAGAAGATAAGGCAATTCTTCCTTCAAGACTCATGGATATCTACTCTAATATTATACTTGCTGGTGTTATGTTAAATGAGTTCTCTGGCTCTATTGGAACCAAGCTTCTCTTTAAAATAACAAAGGAGGAAGGAAAGGCTTACCCACCAATATTTGGCTTTATAACGGATGAAGATATAATTATCGGGCTTGATGCAGAAGATAGATGGGAGGCAATAACAAAGTTGGTCCATCAGATATGTCTTAGAAAGAAGATTCCTTTTTCTGAAGAAGGAAAACTTTTGGAAAGTGTAATAGAGAGAGAGCTTTCAATGACAACAGGAATTGGGAAATCCTTAGCTATTCCTCATGGCATAATTGAAAAGGAAAATTCTAAAATATTAGGTATATTTGCTATATCTCACAAGGGAATAGATTTCAGATCTATGGATGGACTTCCTGCCCATTTTATAATACTTAGCCTTGTTCCAAAGGATAGATTGGAGGATCACCTTAAATACCTTACAGACCTTTCTCGTATATTTAGCAAACCCTTTGTATCATCTGCACTTATGGAGGCGAGAACAGAGGAGGAAGTTATAAGGATCTTATTAGAGGCTCAGCAGTAGTCCCATGTCAAAGAAACCACATTCCTTATATCATCTTCATTTAGAAGAAACATAACAAGTCTATCTAATCCAAGTGCAATCCCAGCACATTCAGGAATTCTTTCTACTTTAAAAAAGAATTCTTCAGGTATTGGATAAACCTCCTTTCCTATCTTTTTCCTCTTTTCATTTTCCTCTTTAAGTCTTTCTTTCATCTCATT
>JALVZP010000343.1 GCA_027037575.1 Desulfobacterales bacterium
CATAAGGACTGTGCTTGGGTATGCTGCAGTTCCTCCAGGTATATAGCATCCAACCTTTTCTATTGGTCTAATGATTCTTCCTACAAATATCCCCTTATCTATCTCAATTCCATAAAAGCTCTTTTCAAGCTGTATTTCATGGAATCTCCTTATATTTTCTGCTGCCCTTTTAAGATGCTCTACTGTCTCTTTCCTTACCTTCCTATATGCATCTTCTATCTCATCCTTAGATGCCTCTAATTCCTTTTCTGTTATATTCTCCCTATATCCAAACCTTTTAAGCCCCTCAATTATCTCATTATTCCCATTTTCCCTTACTCTGTCTACAATCTCTTTTACATACTCATACACTGAAGATATATCCTCCATGGATCTCTGCATAATGGATAGACGCTCTTTTTCATCCAATTCCCTGATCTTTATTGGTCTTATCTTCATATTTTTCTCCTTTATCTTTTTCTCCTTTATCCTGCAAGAAGTATTATTGACAATATTCCAAAGAAGATGCCAATTCCCTTTCTTAATGTCAGAGTCTCATTTAAGAAAAAATATCCCAAGATAATCGAGACAACAGGATAAAGTGCTGAAAGAAGAGCAACCATAGAGATTGGCCCTTTTGATGCAGCATATAGATAACATAGTGTTCCTGCAAATCCCAAAATCCCAGTAAGGATAGAAAGTGTTACTCCTTTTATGTGTATCTCAGGCCTAAATCTTAGGGAAATCAGTATAAATAGGGAAAATATGATTCCTCCCAAGGTCTCAAAGATTAATGCACTTCTTGGATTAATATAGGATGTAATGAATTTTGGTATAAAGCTCCAGAATCCCCAAAAAAGAAATGCTCCAATGGAAGATAAGACCCATCTCTCCATAAGATACTCCTTTGTTTGGTTAATTACTTACCTTATTTCTACCCTCTAAGTCCAGCCCTTAATGGTTCTACGAAAACTTCTAAGGATTAGGAACCACCTCAGTTCTTTTTCTATAAATGCCAAGCAAGATTTCTTTGACAGACAGATTGTATCTCCGTATCATAAATGTGAGATTTTAACCTGCAAGTTCTTTATAAAAAGGGGAAAATTATGAAGATTGAAGATATTATAGATTATCTTCCATATGCGGTTATGGGACATGATATTAGAAGAAGGATATTTTTATTTAATAAAGAAGCAGAAAGACTTACTGGCTATAAAAAAGAAGAAGTTATTGGAAGAGATTGTCATGATGTATTTCCTGGTGGATTTTGTGGAGAAAGATGTGCATTTCAGAATGAGATTATTATCCCCTCCAATTTTGAAATGATTCATTATCCCATTGAATTTGTAGATAAAAAAGGAAAAAAACATATGCTAGATGTAAGAGTGAAGCCAATTGTGGATAAGGAAAAAAATATAGCTGGAATTGTTGCTACATTTGATGATGTAAAATCAGATATAGAATTTGAAAAGGAACTTAACAAAATAGATGAATTTTGTGGAATTGTTGGAAAAGATCCAAAGATGCTAAAGATATATCAGCAAATAAAGAGTGTAGCAAAGGTAAGTTTTCCAGTGTTAATTCAAGGGGAATCTGGAACTGGAAAGGAACTTGTCGCACAGGCAATACATAAGCTCAGCCCAAGAAGAAATGGCCCATTTGTCCCAGTAAATTGTGGTGCTATACCTGATACCTTAATAGAGAGTGAGCTATTCGGATATGAAAAAGGTGCATTTACAGGAGCAATAAGGGAAAAGAAGGGCCGTTTTGAACTTGCAAATGGTGGAACCATATTTTTGGACGAGATAGGAGATATAAGTCCTCTTATGCAGGTAAAGCTTCTTAGGGTTATTCAAACAGGTCTGATAGAGAGGCTTGGTTCAATAAGGCCCATAAAGGTAGATGTAAGGATAATCTCTGCTACAAATAAGGACTTGGAAAAGGAAATGATAGAGGGAAGATTTAGGGATGATCTTTATTACAGGATCTCAGTTATCCCAATAAAAATTCCTCCATTAAGGGAAAGAAAAGGAGACATTCCTATTCTTGTAAAGAAATTTATAAAGGAGATTTCAGAAAGCTTTTCCATAAATGTAAATTCCATCTCAAATGCTGTAATGAAAGCACTTTTAAACTACTCCTGGCCTGGTAATGTGAGAGAGCTGCAAAATGTGATTCAGTATGCAGCTGTTCAAGCACAGGCTAATGGGAGAAACTATATTGAGCTTTCAGACCTTCCTGATAGGGTCCTTTTTAAGAAGATAGAAGTCCCTAAGGAAGTAAATAATACGCAGACACTTACAATAGAGGCAATAAATGAAGCATTAAAGAGCACAGGCGGGAACAAAGCAAAGGCAGCAAAACTACTCGGTATATCAAGAGCAACACTCTATAGACTTTTAAAAAGACTGTCTTAGCCTGATACACATGATACATGTTTCAATGTATCAATAATTCCATCCCTATCTAATTTCAAAAAAAGAAATCTGGCATATCTATTGCAAAAGAATAGTAAAAAAACTGACAGGAGGTTTTTCCATGAAAAAAGGAGACAGGCTGGATAAGGGAGCTGTTGTTCAAAGAGACTATGAGACTTATGCAATTGTTCCGCACATAGCAGGAGGTATCTGCACACCAGAGATACTGAGAAAGATAGCAGACGTTGCAGAAAAGTATGGTGCAAAAGTAATAAAGGCAACAGGTGCACAGAGGCTTGCTATAGTAGGTATAAGGGAAGAGGATCTGGACAATGTGTGGAAGGAGCTTGGAATGGATCCTGCTGCTGCAGTTGGTATGTGTGTAAGGAGTGTAAAGTTTTGTCCAGGAACAACATTCTGTAGGCTTGCCCAGCAGGATGCAGTAGGAATGGGGATGAAGCTGGATGAGATGTATCACGGACTTAAGCTTCCTGCAAAGTTCAAGATAGGGGTATCTGGATGTCCAAACTGCTGTGCAGACTCTTGGGTAAGGGATATTGGCCTTATTGGAACAAGGAAGGGATGGAAGGTCGTTGTTGGTGGAAATTCTGGATCAAAGCCAAGAATAGCACAGCTTCTTGCAGAAGGACTAAGTGATGATGAGGCACTTGAGCTTGTAAAGAAGGTGATAGATAGATTCAAGGAATATAAGAAGCCACAGCGCATAGGAAAGCTTATAAATGAGATAGGGATAGATAGATTTAAGAAGGAGATCGGGCTTTCTGTAAGGGAGGAGATAGCAGAAAAGATAGACACATCAGGGATAAATGAAAAGGCACTTCATAATATTGGATATGGCCTATATATTGTCGGTTCAAGGAAGGATGGAAAGATAAATGCACAAATAGCAAATACTGTATTTCAGGTAACATCAGAGCCACCAACGATTGCTGTAAGCATAAATAAGCAGAATCTTACACATGAATACATAAAGGAAAGTGGAGTATTTAGTGTATCAATCCTCTCACAGGAGACCCCACTTCCATTTATAGCAGGCTTTGGATTTTATTCAGGAAGGGACAAGAACAAGTTTGAAAGTGTGGAATACATAATAGGAAAGACAGGTGCACCAATAGTTGTAGAAAATGCAATTGCATTTATAGAGGCAAGGGTAATAAGTGAGATGAGTGTGGGGACACATACCATATTTATAGGGCAGGTAGAGAGTGCAGATGTCCTAAGAAGTGGGACTCCAATGAGCTATTCATATTACCATCAGATAAAGAGAGGGACAGAGCCAAAAACAGCACCAACATACAGAAAGGAGGAGCCAAAGAAGGAGGCAAAAGGGGATCTTTATCAGTGTCAGGTATGTGGATACATATACGATCCAGCAGAAGGAGATCCTGATGGAGGAATCCCTCCAGGAACACCATTTGAGGAGATCCCTGATGATTGGGTATGTCCTGTATGCGGTGCATCTAAGAAGGACTTTGTAAAAATCAAGTAGGAGGATTGTTATGGAAAAATGCACATTCATCTGCTCTCGCTTTACCTTGGATGGTGTTTATCCCCCTCTTATCCTGAGCATAAATGCAAGAAGGCTTGGGATGGATGCAACCATATTTTTTACCTTCATGGGGATACAGGCAATAATGAAGGGAAAGATAAAGAAGGTGAAATTTATTCCTCCAGGATTTCTCGGAGCAATCCCTGGAATGTCTACTATTGCTACATGGATGATGAGAAGGATGATGCAAAAGGCACAGATACCATTTCCAGAGGATCTCTTGGAAATGGCTCAGCTTGAGGGAGTAAAGTTTGTTGCATGCAGACTTACAGTGGACATGATGGGACTTAAGCAAGAAGACTTTATAGACGGTGTAGAAATAAGGACAGCAGAAGAATATCTAAAGGTGGCAAAGACATGTCAGATAAACATGTTCATGTAAAAGAAAAATACATACTTAAGGCAAAAGAGCTTGCAAAAAAGCTCTTGGATGTCTCAACAGATGGGACAAGGGAGGCAAAAGATGATCCCTCCCTTATATTTTTTGGAATAGTAAGGGATTATGCGTTCAAGATAAAGAAGATGGCGGATGAGGTATTGAAAAAGAAAGGGGGTGATTAGATGAATACCCTTTTCCTTTCACGACTTCAATTTGCCGTTGCAACCATATTCCATTTCCTCTTTGTCCCACTTACCCTGGGACTTTCTATTCTGATTGCCATAATGGAAACAAGATATGCCACTACAGGAGATGAGACATATCTTCGGATGGCAAAATTTTGGGGAAAGATATTTCTTATAAACTTTGTTCTTGGTGTTGTTACAGGAATAACACTTGAATTTCAGTTTGGAACAAACTGGTCTCGATACTCATCCTTTGTTGGAGATGTATTCGGATCACTTCTTGCAATTGAGGCAACTGCTGCATTCTTCCTGGAGTCAACACTCATAGGTGTTTGGACATTTGGATGGAAAAGGCTTTCTCCAAAGGCACATGCAATCGTTATGTGGCTTGTTGCAGGTGCATCAAATCTTTCTGCCCTATGGATACTTATTGCAAACTCCTGGATGCAGCATCCTGTAGGATATGTGATAAGGAATGGAAGGGCTGAATTAAAGAGCTTTTCTTCTATTGTCTTTCAGAAGTGGGCAATCCTTGAATTTCTCCATACAACGAGTGCAGCATACATACTTAGCGGATTCTTTGTCATGGGAATAAGTGCATATCATCTTTTAAAAAATAAGGACTCTATTCCTTTTAGGAGATCATTCAGGATTGGGCTAATATTTGCATTAATCTTCTCCCTATTTGAGCTCTTTGAAGGACATCTTCATGGAGCTGATCTTGCTGAAAAGCAGCCTACAAAGCTTGCTGCAATGGAGGCACATTGGGAGACAAAGGCAAAGGCACCTATATACCTTTTCGCAATACCAGATGAGAAGAATGAAAGAAACCTCTTTGAAATACCTATTCCTGGTATGCTTAGTCTCCTTGCAAAACACAACATAAATGCAGTTATTAAGGGGCTTAAGGATTTTCCAAAGGAGGATAGACCCCCTGTATCTATCTGCTTCTTTTCCTTTAAGATCATGGTTGCACTTGGAATCTACTTTGTGATCTTCACGATCTATGGTTTCTTAAAGAAGGAAAAGATATTTGAGAACAAGATCTATCTTAGGCTTGCCCTATTCTCCATACCACTTCCATATATCGCTGCTGAGTGTGGATGGATGCTTGCAGAGGTCGGTCGCCAGCCATGGATTGTATATGGTCTTATGAGGACAAAGGATGCATATTCCTATGCAGTAAGCGAATCTCAGGTGATAATCACTCTCATAGCATTTATAGTGATCTATAGCCTCCTTGGGATTATTGGATATTCCCTCATTGCAAGAAGCGCAAAAGAAGGGATAAAGGAGGGATAAGATATGCTTCAAAGCATATGGTTTTTCCTTTGGGGACTTCTCTGGGCAATAT
>JALVZP010000344.1:0-412 GCA_027037575.1 Desulfobacterales bacterium
AATCCAGTTTCTATGCCAAGGGTTATAGAGCTTGTAAAGGAGTATGATTCCATATCTGGAAAAAAGAGGTTCTTTGTTGTTCAGGTAAAAGAGCAGGAGATTATGGACTGCATGATAATTGCAAACAGAAATGGAAATATTGTCTGCACACAGGGTGGAGAATCCCTTGCAGGACTGATCAGGGCAAAAGAAAGAGGTTATATAGATAATTCAGACATTCCTATCCTAAATTCTACTGCCCATATGCTTAAATTTATCTCCTTCCAGCAGATGTATTTTGAAGATAGCTTCCCACCTGAATATGAAGTAAAGCCAAAGGAAGAGCTAAAGAATCATCCTTTAAAGATAAGGCCTGAAAAGGGAAAGGATCAGTATAGGGAATTCATAGAGGATGTAGCTGAAAAGATAGCAG
>JALVZP010000344.1:422-1698 GCA_027037575.1 Desulfobacterales bacterium
TTTATAGATCTTTCATACTAATTATAAACATCACAGCCTGATCAAATATGTATTGTCCCTCACTTTTTTCTTGACTTTTTATAGACGAATTCTTATTTTTGAATAAAAATTCAAATTATGAACATTGGTTCATGAAAAGAGTAATTATATATGCTCTTTCCATTCTTTTTCTGTTTCCTTCCTTTTCTGTCCTATCCCTTACACTGAATGGGGCAATAGAAGAAGCTTTAAAAAACAACTTCATTATAAAGCAGAGAGAGGAGATGATCGCTTCAGCAATCGAAGGGAAAAAGATTGCAAGAAGCTTCCTTCTCCCAAAACTTTCCTCTTCTTATTCATATCAGAGGCTTAAAGAAAGGCCCTTTGCACTATTTGAAAATCCCCTTTCTCCTGGAGAGAAGTATAGAGTCCACTTAGGCGATAGGGACAGGACATACTGGGATATCACAATTACCCAGCCTATATTTACTGGCTTTTCTCTTATTACAAGATACAGACTTTCTAAGCTGAACATAGATCTAAGAAGGGCATATAGGGATCAGGCAATCTTAGACATCATAGAGCAGGTAAAGATTTCGTATTTTCAGGTTCTCCTTGCAAGAAGGTATATAGAGATTGCAAAAGAAGAGGTATCACAGCTTGGCTCACACCTCAGGGATGCAAGAAATTTCTTTTCTCAAGGGCTAATCCCATACAATGATCTTCTAAAATCAGAGGTTGCACTTGCTCAGGCAAAACAGAATCTTGTCAAGGCAAAAAGTAGATTTAAGGTGGCAGTTTCAAGGCTGAATACCATTCTTGAAAGAAATATAGATGAATCAACAGAACTGGAGGATATATCTGATTTTGTTCCCAAAAGATATAAGCTAAGTCACCTGTATGAGATTGCCATCAAAAGTAGGCCAGAGATAAGGGCATTAAAGATTGCAGTAGATGAGGCAAGACAGAGGATAAGGCTTGCAAAGAGCAGATACTATCCAAGCATATATCTTGTAGCAAGGTATGAGCAGCAGGGAACAGATCTTGGTGCAACAGAAAATGACTATGGGATAAATAAGAATGCAAGCATAGGGATTCAGGCAAGATGGAATATATTTGAATGGGGAAGAACAAAGGCAGAGGTAAGTAAGGCAAGGCATGATTATAAGGCGATATGCTATGAGTTTGAAAAGCTGAAGGATCAGATAAGGCTTGAAGTAAAGGATGCATTTGAGAATCTGAAGGTTGCACTGAAGAATGTAGAAACTGCAAAAAAGGCATTAGATCAGGCAAGGGA
>JALVZP010000345.1 GCA_027037575.1 Desulfobacterales bacterium
TTCCAGGACAAGATTGTCTTCTGTATCATCAATAGCAGGATTGGTAACATATAATGCTGTTAATATTTCAGGCACATTTCCATCAGGAAATTCCACATCTACTATAGGACCAATTACCTGAACAATCCTTCCCTCATTTACTATCTCTTTCTCCATCATGATTGTATGTTGCCTCCTTTTATTCAAATTATCCTTTCTTTAAGGCCTCAGCCCCTCCTACTATATCCATAAGCTCTGAGGTGATGGCTGCCTGCCTTGCTTTATTATATAAGCGAGTAAGATCCTTAATAAGCTCATTACAATTGTTAGTAGCATTATCCATAGCAGTCATACGAGCTGCATGTTCACTCGTTTCATTTTGGAGAAATGCATTCATTATCTGAATATTCAAATATTTTGGTAAAAGCTGAATTAAGAGCTCTTCAGGGGATGGTTCACATAGATATTCACCACCTATTGGGACCTCTGCTGTTGGTGTTTCAACTGGAATTAGCTTCATTATAGTAGGTTCTTGTTTAAGCATACTAATAAATCTGCTATAGAGTATCCTCACTTCATCCACTTCTTCTGTTAAATATCTTTCTATAAGCCTTTCATTGAATAGGCTTATAAACTTCATATCTACCTTTCCATATATATTGATATGGCTCTCAATTATGTTGTACTTCCTTCTGGAAAAATAATCTCTTCCTTTCCTACCAATAGTTATTATGTCACACTTTATTCCCTTATTTTCCCGATCCTTTATCCATGCCTCAGCCCTATTAATCAGATTTGTATTAAAGCTTCCACATAGGCCTCTATCTGCTGTAAAGACTATGAGGAGACTCCTCTTTATTTCCTCTCTTTTCATTAAAAGGGGATGTATATCCGGACTTATTCTACTTGCAATATTTCCCAATACCTCTGCGAATTTCATAGAATAGGGTGCAAAGCTTTCAGCTTTTGCTTGAACTTTTCTTAATTTGGCAGCAGCTACCATATTCATAGCCCTTGTGATCTGCATAGTCTTCTTTACTGCTGCTATCTTTCTTTTTATATCCTTAAGCTTTGCCATATCTTACTCCGTTACAGTTGGCTGAAATACTGTCCTGAATTCATCAAGGGCTTTCCTTATCTTCTTATCCAGTTCATCACTTATATCATTTGTCTCTTTTATTTCCTGTAATATCTCTGGGTATCTTGATTCTATAAATTCATGCATCTGTTTTTCATATTCTGAAATAGCCTCCACTGGCCATTCATCTAAGTAACCATTTGTTCCTGCAAAAAGAGAAAGGACCTGTTTCTCTACAGGCATAGGCTGATACTGAGGCTGCTTCAGGAGCTCAACAAGTCTTTGTCCTCTTGCAAGCTGTTTCTGTGTTGCCTCATCCAAATCACTTGCAAACTGTGCAAATGCCTCAAGTTCTCTGTACTGGGCAAGTTCCAATCTGAGTGTTCCTGCAACCTTTCTCATAGCCTTTACCTGCGCAGAGCCACCAACCCTTGATACAGAAAGTCCAACATTTATAGCAGGCCTTATGCCAGCAAAGAACAATCCTGGTTCTAAATAGATCTGGCCGTCTGTAATGGATATAACATTTGTTGGAATGTATGCAGAATAGTCTCCCTCCAAAGTCTCCACAATGGGAAGTGCAGTAAGAGAACCAGCACCATGCTCATCATTTAATTTTGCTGCCCTTTCTAACA
>JALVZP010000346.1 GCA_027037575.1 Desulfobacterales bacterium
TGTCCCAGCAATTACGCCGGCAAATAGGCCCGAAGAAAAGTTCACCTTTGTATTAGGAAGGAAGATATACAAAAATGTAAAAAGTCCCCAGATAACAAAAAGGGAAAAGAATTTTAGAGAAAAAAGAATTAATGGTTTAAAATAACTAATAAGCTGAAATTTAGCACTTACTATATTGAGTTGAGTCTTTATAAATACAGTTGCACTGCTTGAGATAATAAGAAGAACAGGGCATATTAGCATGGCAGATAAATAGTCACTAAATTTTCTGCTAAAAGGCCTCTGTTTTTCGATTCTCCATATCTCATTGAATGCAAGTTCTATATTCCCTATTACCCTTATGATGGTCCAAAAGAGTGCTACAAGACCTAAACCCGCTATCATACCACCTTTTGTGCTCATAAGAAGATTATTGGCAGAAGAAATGATCCTATTCACTACCTCAGGAGATACCACATTTAAAAGCTGTGTTTTTATTTCCCTCTCCAATATCTTCTCAAACCCAAATCCCTTAGCTATACCAAATGCCATAGCAAAGACAGGGACAACAGAAAGAAGGGAATAAAAAGTAAGGGCAGATGCCCTTAAGTGCATCTTTTCACGAAAAAATTCCCTTATTGTAATTACAAATACGCGGAGATATTTTAAACCAAAGGAATGTAAAGAAGAAAGCTTTTCATCCTCAATTCTCCATATATCTATAGCAAAAAATCCTTTTAATTTAGAAAAAAAATCCCTTATCTGATCTATCTTTATCATCTACCAAATATCCCCTTTAGAAGCTCTTTTCCCATCTCTTCAATAGGATTTTCTTCTTTTTTCTGTTTGGCCCCTTTCTTTTCTTTAAATAGCTTCTTAAATAAAAGCTCCTTTGCTATTCCAGTTAGATCTGGTGCAATCTTGGGAGAAGAAAATGTCCCAGAAAGAATTATTGGAACAGCTATGGGCCTTTCAGGATTTTTTATATATTCTGGTGTAATTCTAAAGCTTAATCTTTGACTTAAAAGATCTGCTTTTCCTTTAGAATTTACCTTTAATTTTGGTGAAATAAGATATGTCTCTTTTGTCTGAAAGACTCCATTCCTTATAAAGAACTTAGATCTTATCTCTGAAAAAAGGGTTCTCTTTTTTAATTTTCTTGCCTGAGCAAGTCCAAATGCTGCCTTTATATTCTGAATCATCCCACTAAGATCCAGTCCCAAAATATAGCCATCTTTTATTAGGAGATTGCCATTTCCATTTAAGGAAGAAAGAATCTCATCTGGAGTATCTCCTTTCATACTCAATGAAAGATCCATGTTAAATGTGCCTGTTATTATATCTTCCTTTATCAGATCCCTTACAAGCAGTTCAATAAGGACATTTTTTATATTCAAGGCCAGTTTGGTAATAGGCTTCTTCCCTTTGACATTTATAATCGTATTCATGCTAAAGGCACCTTTATACATGTTCATACTAAATGGTTTTATCTGGATAATCCCATCCTTTGCTACAACTTTTATATATATGTTTTTAAAATGGAGTCTTTTTGCAATAAGGCTTCCTATCTTAATCTGGCCATTCATTACAAGTCTTCTCAAGGGAGAATAATCTATAGAAGATGCCTTTTTACTTTTAGAAGAAGTTACTGCAACCTTTTTTGCCTTTTTCTTTGGCTTAGGAGTAATAGGGATATACCGATCTATGTTTATCTTATCCAGCTTTATATCAAATAAAAGATTGGGTCTATTAAACTCCTTTGCCTTAACAAAAAATCTCATATGGGATTGATCCAAATCAAAAATACCATTGCTTATATCTATCTGCTTTGATGTTCCTTTTATATGGGCAGATATTGCTATCTTTTGAAGCGCATTCGGGTCAGAAAATCTTAAGTTGTTTATCTTAAACCTTTTTAAGATCCTCCTTAGAGAAAAAGGATTTGTCTTTAAATCAAAATCATAGGATGGATTCTTGGAGCTTACATCTTTTACCTTTCCTTTTAAATTCAAAACTAATTCTCGGAATATATTCATTCTTATACTTAGTGGCATTATTCCCTTCCCAGGGGTCTTTCCCAAGGGTCCTATCTCTCCGTCTATCCTTATTGGGTTTCCCTCTAAGTTTGCTGTAAGCTCAAATCCAATTGGCTTAAAGAATGAAATATTCTTTAGCCTCAAATTTATCCCCGTAATTCCCATCTTCTTTCCTGTTACCTGATCTATCCATATGATGGCAGCATCACTAATACCAAACTCATCTACAGAGATATTTTTAAATGGAAGTACCACTCCAGAGCTTTTCTGAGTCAATTGAGCATCTTTTGTCTTTAGCTCTATCTGCTTTGGAGGACTACTGATAGATGTAAATCTCCAATTTACCATTCCATACCTATTTTTTATAAGGAATATACGAGGCCTATTCATGATGAATCTTTTTACCTGAAGATCTCTTGATAAGATAAATGGGATAAGTCTTATTTGAACATCAAAGGACTTAAGAGAGATAAAATCCTTTTCTTTAAATCCCTCTGGATTACCTATATGAAGGTCAGAAAGCCTTAGGAGTGCAGTAGGGAAAAGTCTTAGCTTTAGTTTTCCATTTATCGTAACATTCCTCCCTATTGCCTTTGAGATCTTCTCTTCTATCATTGGCTTGTATCTATTTATGTCAATAAAACTTGGCGCTATAATAAGTGCCAGAACAGTTAAAAAAACAACAGCAATTACAATTATTACTATCCATTTAATGGCCTTTTTCATTTTTTTATCCCCCTAATATCGGTTTTATTTAGAATAATCCTTGACAAGAAAAAAGGCAAATGTTTAGTAAGTTTAAAGAAAAAAATATCCTTGGACATATAAATTGATTCGTTTAAATACTCCTCTTTCAGAAAAGGATATTGAGAAATTAAAAGCAGGGGACAGGATTCTTATAAGTGGGATTATATATGGGGCAAGAGATCTTGTTCACAAAAGATTTGTGGAAGCTATAGAAAGAGGAGAGAAGCTTCCTATCTCCCTTGAGGGTCAGGTTATATATTACACAGGTATGTCTCCTCCTCCTAAGGGGAAGATAGTTGGTTCTGTTGGTCCAACCTCAAGTTATAGGATGGATAAATATGTTCCAGCACTTCTTAGCCTGGGACTTAAGGGATGCATAGGAAAAGGACCAAGATCAGATTTTGTGAAAAAGACACTTATCAAATATAAGGCCATTTATATGGCTACCATAGGAGGGGCAGGGGCATTGATATCTAAGGCAATAAAAAAAGCGAGAGTAGTTGCATATGAAGAATTTGGCCCTGAGGCATTAATGGAATTTTATGTAGAGGATTTTCCTGCATTTGTAGTAAATGATATATATGGGAATGATCTTTATATTGAAGGACAGAAGAGATATTCAATCCTAAATGAAGGATAACAGAAAAAGTATCATAAGCATTTTGCTTCTTCTCTGCCTCATTCTTATCCCATCTTCTACATATATTGGATATAAGTATGGATTTAAAAAGGGATATCAAGAACATGTTAGAAAGATAAAGCTCAAAAAAGGAAAAAAAGGCAGGGAAGGAATAAGAGAAGGCATAAAAGGGCCTGTTAAAAAGAAAAAAGTAAAATTTAAAGAAAGTAAAAAAGAAGGACATATTAAAAAAGAAAAGAAAAAATTAACCTGTGAAGTTGCAAAAAAGGATTTTCTGGGTTTTATCTCTTACTTAGAAAAGAAGGATTATATAAGACAGTATTGTAAGAAAAGGGACTTAAAAGAAATATTTTCAGACATTATACTCAGGCTTTCATCTAACCCTCCTTCAGTGCAGGAAGATGCAGTTTCAAAAAATTTGATAAAGAATATATATCATTTCTTTAGAATATTATCTTCAGACGAACTGAAGCTTATTAAGGAAATAATTAGAAATGAGAATGATCAGCTGGAATATATATGCAGGTGCTATTATACCTGGCTTGTCTCACAGGATAGATGTCCAGACACCTATGGTTTCCTGCCCACATTGGATACTGCATATAAGTATGCAGTATTTTTCTTGAATACCATAGGAGGAAGGTCCTATCTCTTTAGAAGAAGCAACAAGATAAGGCTCATCGCAACCTATTACAGTCTCCTGATTATAGATCAGATGAAAAAAAGAGGCAGAAATATATATGGAATCAATATCTATCCAATTGCCGAGAGGCTTAAGGATGAGATAAAAAGATACCCTGATCTTTTATTTCAAAAAAAATACATAGAGGAGCTTGATCTCATTATTGGAGGAAGAAATGGGTGAGATAAAGAGCACAATGGATATAATTATGGAAAAGCTAAATAAAATCAATATAAGTGAAGAAGACAAAAAAGAAATAATAAAAAAAGAGGCAGAAGAAACTGCAAAAAGGCTTGTATCCACTTATAAGAAAGATGGAGATATAAAAAAACTCTTTAATGAATTGAATCAATTAAGCGGAGAAAAAAGGAAAGAAACAGAAAAGTCAATTATTTCTGAATGCATAGAGATGATATCCCCTTATGGAGAATATAATGAGATAGCAATAAAGTTAATAAAAGAGATCCTGAAGAAAGATGTAAATGGGATAAGAGACATTATATCTTCAGAAGAGGAAAGGCTAAACAAGATAAAAGAAAGGATTAAAGAGGATCTCATTGATAAGCTAAAGAAAAGGGACATATATGGAAGTGCTGTTATTCCAAATATAGAAGCAAGTTCTCTCTGGAAAGAGGAAGTAGAAAAGGCTAAAGAAAGGATGAGATCAGATATGAATAACTTTATCAGCAATCTGCAGTGATGTAACTATATCCAGCATATTCGTAGTTTCTCCTACTTCTTTTTTATCTAAAAGTCCGAAATATTCAAGGCATGTTCCACAAACAAATATCTGAACACCTGATTTTTCAAGTTCTTTAAGGCCTTGAACAAGAGGAGAACCCTTAATTGCAAGCTTTACTCCATTATTCATAAATACAATTCTCCACAGGCCATCCATCTCCTTTAATGTGTTTATAAAGTTCTGCATCAATTTTTCTCCAAGTATATCATCTCCATGACCAATCTTGTTGTTGGTTATTAAGATAAGAATCTTTTTTTCTCTTTCTTCCTTTTCTTCCTCTACATAGGCTGATGCCATGCATGAAGTTGACTCCAAGATCCCTATTATCTCTATCCTATCTTCTTTCTTTCTTGTGCTTACAGAATATCCTCTTGAACCAAGAAACCTACTTACATTCTGTTTTGCTGCTTCATTATCTACCAGGACAGTTATCTCCTTGGGGGCCTCCTTTTCAACAGCCTCCTTTGTCTTTAAAACAGGTGCAGGACATGCAAGACCTCTTGCATCTATCCTAACTCCCATATTTTACCCCCTTATAATTATCCTCTCCTTTTTATCCTTTATTACTTCTCCAATAATATCTGAACTATCTATCCCAGAATCTCTTAGTCTCTTTAAAAGAGTATATGCTTCCTTTTCAGGACAGGCTATAAGAAGTCCTCCAGATGTCTGAGGATCAAATAGGATTAGCCTGAGTATTTCATCATTTAGTTCATCTTTCACCATTTTTTTATAAAATTCCATGTTCTTATATGTTCCTGCAGGAACAAATCCCATTGAAGCAAAATCCTTTGCCTTTTCTATTATGGGAACTCTTTTTGCATATATCACAATAGAAAACCCTGTATCTATTACCATCTCTGCCATATGTCCTATAAGCCCAAAACCTGTTATATCTGTGCATGCATGAACAGAAAACTCCTTCATTACCTCTGATGCATCTTTATTAAGTTCTGTCATAATACCTATTGCCTTGTCTATAAGCTCCTTTGATGCAATATCCCCTTTTATACAGGTATTTATTAT
>JALVZP010000347.1 GCA_027037575.1 Desulfobacterales bacterium
CACAGGCCATATTTGAAGGACTTAAGGCATATAGGAGAAGGGATGGAGGAATAAATCTGTTTAGGCCATGGGACAATCTTAAAAGATTTAACAGATCTGCAAGAAGGATGTGTATGCCAGAGATAGATGAAGATTTTGTCTTGGACTGTATGAAGAGGCTGATCCTTATAGATAAAGACTGGGTTCCTAAGAGCAAAGGAACATCCCTTTACATAAGACCCTTTATGTTTGCTACTGAACCCCATTTGGGTGTAAGACCTTCCAAGAGCTACCTGTTTTTTATAATAACAGGTCCTGTCGGTGCATACTATAAGGAGGGGTTTAATCCAGTAAGGATATATGTGGAGGATAAATTTGTTAGGGCAGCTCCAGGTGGAACAGGAGATGTAAAGACAGGAGGGAATTACGCGGCAAGCCTCTATTCAAGTGAGATGGCAAAAAAGAAAGGATTTACACAAGTCTTATGGCTTGATGCAGTTGAGAGGAAATATGTAGAAGAGGTTGGAACAATGAATGTATTCTTTGTGATTGAAGACGAACTGATTACATCTCCTTTAACAGGGACAATACTTGCTGGAATCACAAGGGATTCAGTAATCCATATTGCAAAGGATTGGGGAATAAAGGTAATAGAAAGGAGGATATCAATAGATGAGGTTATTGAATCCATAAAGGATGGAAGACTTAAAGAGGCATTTGGGACAGGAACAGCAGCAGTCATATCTCCCATTGGCCAGATCACCTATAAAGGGAAGGACTATATAATAAATGGTGGAAAGACTGGTAGCTTGGCAAAAAGGCTTTATGATGAAATAGTAAGTATCCAATACGGATATAAGGATGATCCTTACGGATGGATAGAGAGGGTATGCTAAATGATACCTACAGTTGAGTGGAGTGACAAAAAGGTCAGGATGATAGATCAGAGAAAACTTCCTCATAAGATAGAGTGGTATGTATGTAGAAGCTATAAGGATGTTATAAAAGCAATAAAGGACATGGTGATCAGAGGTGCACCAGCAATAGGGATAGCAGGTGCAATGGGGCTTGTACTTGGAGCATATTCCATAAAGAGCACATCCTATGAAGCCTTTATAAAGAGGCTTTTAGAAATAGCGGAAGAGATAATTGAGGCACGACCCACTGCAGTTAATCTAAAATGGGCAATAGAAAGGATGCTCAAGTTGGCTTATAGTATGAAAGATAAGCCTGTTTATGAAATAAAAGAGGCACTCTACTTAGAATCAGAAAAGATCCTAAAAGAGGACATAGAGATAAATAAGAGAATAGGAAAGAATGGAGAAAGGCTTATTCCAGATATGGCAACAATACTAACTCACTGTAATGCAGGAAGCCTTGCTACAGGGGGTTATGGAACCGCACTTGGAGTAATAAGGGCAGCATATGAGGCAGGAAAGAAGATAGAAGTTATTGCAGATGAAACAAGGCCATGGCTTCAGGGACTAAGGCTTACTGCATTTGAACTTATGCAGGATGGTATCCCTATATCTGTTATTGTGGATAGTGCTTCAGGATATCTTATGAAAAAGGGAAAAATAGATCTTGTAATTGTTGGAGCTGATAGAATTGCATCAAATGGAGATGTAGCAAATAAGATAGGCACATATCAGTTGGCAGTAATGGCAAAAGAACACAATATTCCATTCTATGTTGCTGCTCCT
>JALVZP010000348.1 GCA_027037575.1 Desulfobacterales bacterium
CAAAATAGAAGATCCAGCAGGCAAAAGAATCTGGATTCTGTTTTAAAGGCACTTGATAAACTTGCTCTTTATGCAGAAAGATATGGTGTATTTCTTGGAATAGAAAACAGATTCTATCTGCATGAAATTCCAGATAAGGAGGAGATAGAAATTATACTTAAGGAGTTTCAGGGAAGTAATATTAGATACTGGCATGATATAGGACATGCAATTGTTCAGGAAAGGCTTGGAATTTGCTCTCAAAAGGATCTATTAGATTCATTCTCATCTGATATGATAGGGATACACATACATGATGTGAAAGGAATAGAGGATCATCTTGCCCCTGGTGAAGGAGATGTAGATCTGAAAGAGATAATTGGATCTATAAAGAAGGATGTATTAAAGGTGCTGGAAGTGCATAAGAAGGCAAAAAAGGAAAATATGGTTAAGGCAAAGGAGATCCTATGATAAGGGAATTCATAAAGGTTATGAAGGCACTTTCTGATCCTAATAGGGTAAAAATAATAAAGATACTTCAACACAGAAAGATGTGTGTATGTGAGATTCAAACTGCCTTAGGAATTGCTCAGCCTACTGTATCAAAGCATTTGAAGATATTGGAAGAAGCAGGACTTGTAACATTTAAAAAGGATGGCCTTTGGGTAAACTATATGCTTTCCAAGGATGGAAATATCTATTCCAAGACAATGCTCAGGCATCTAAAGAAATGGTTAGAAGATGATCCTGAGATAGAAAGGCTTGTAGAGAAGCTTCCGTCTATAAATAGGGAGGTTATTTGTGGAAGACAGTAGTGATCTGAATGTCCTTTTGATCTATCCCAAGGTACCTGATACATTCTGGGGATTTCAGCATGCAATAAAGTTTATAAATAAGAAGGCAGCCTATCCTCCCTTAGGTCTTCTTACTGTAGCATCTCTTTTACCAGAAAACTGGAACCTGAGACTTATTGATCTAAATACCTCTCCCCTTCATTCTGAAGACCTGATCTGGGCAGACATGGCATTCATCAGCGCTATGGAAATACAGAAGAAAAATACAGATGAGATTCTTGAGCTGTGCAAAAAATCTGGACTAAAGACAGTCGGAGGAGGCCCTCTTTTTAGTAATAGATATGAGGATTATTTAGATAAAGTAGATCATCTCATCTTAAATGAGGCAGAGATCTTGGTACCAGAGTTCTTAAATGATCTGAGAAAAGGAATCCCTGAGAAGGTATATTCTACAAATAGATTCTGCGATATGGAGAAGTCCCCTATTCCAAAATGGGATCTTCTTAAGATGGATGACTATGTCTGTATGAGTATTCAAGTTTCAAGGGGATGTCCATTTAATTGTGAATTCTGTAATGTGACTTCCCTGTTTGGGCACAGGCCAAGAGTAAAGAGGGTAGATCAGGTAATAAGGGAGCTTGATGAACTTTATAGAAAAAACTGGAGAGGAAGAATATTTTTTGTAGATGATAATTTTATAGGGAGAAAGCGTTTTGTAAAAAAAGAGCTTCTTCCTGCAATTATAGAATGGAGGAAAGATAAAAAAGGAATAGTCTTTAATACACAGGTTTCCATAAATCTATCTGATGATGATGAGCTTATGGAGCTTATGGTAAAGGCAGGATTTGATTCAGTATTTATTGGAATAGAAAGTCCCGAAGAGGAATCTCTAAAGGAGTGTAACAAAAAGCAGAATGAAGAGAGGAATCTTCTTCAAAACATCAGGCATATCCAGAACATGGGTTTGGAGGTGCAGGCAGGATTCATTGTTGGTTTCGACAATGATCCACCAGATATATTTGAAAGACAGGTAAGATTTATCCAGAAAAGTGGAATTGTTATTGCTATGGTAGGTATTTTACAAGCACCAGAAGGAACAAGGCTGTATAATCGCCTAAAAAAGGAAAATCGCATTATAGGAGAGATAACAGGAGACAATGTAGATGGGAGCACAAATATCATTCCAAAGATGGGAATTGATAAATTGCTAAATGGATACAGGTTTATTATGAAAAATATTTATTCTGTTGAAGCATATTATGATAGAGTTAAAAAATTTTTGAAAGAGTTCAGGCCACCTAAGGTGTATGAACAAATAAGTATGAATAGGATTTTGGGGTTTCTAAAGGCAAATATAAGACTTGGGATGCTTGGAAAAGAGAAAAGATACTACTGGAAAACAATATTGTGGACACTGCTTTACAAGCCAAGGCTTTTTCCAACAGCAGTTACCTGTGCTATATTTGGCTATCACTTCAGGCAGATATGTAGAAAAAATTTAGGGCTTGATATCTGAGGAAAATCTTATTTTTCCATCTACAATTGTAAATCGGACAATTCCCTTAAGTTCCTTTCCCAAAAAGGGTGTATTCTTACTCTTTGAGAATATCATGTCCTCTGTAAGAATGTAGCTGAAATTTGGATCAATTATAGTGATATTTGCCTTCCCCCCTTCTACTATCCTTCCCTCTGATATTCCAAGAATCCTTGCAGGCCCATAGGATAGCTTCCTTATTGCCTGAGTAATCTCTAAAAATCCCTCCCTTACTAAATTTAATGTTAAAGGGACTGCTGTCTGAAGTCCAATCATCCCAGATTCTGCCTTGTCAAACTCCACCTCCTTTTCAAGAGGACTGTGTGGAGCATGATCTGTTGCAATCACATCTATAATATCATCCCTTAATGCCCTTTTTATTGCCTCTACATCCTTCTCACTCCTTAAGGGAGGATTCACCTTTGCATTTGTATCATATTCAATTAGGGCAGTATGATCTAAGGAGAAATAGTGGGGAGCTGTCTCTGCTGTAACAGGGATCCCTTCTTCCTTTGCCATCTTTATAAGCTTAACAGATCCTGCTGTGCTCACATGGGCAATATGGACAGGACACCTGGTTAGTTTTGCAAGTAGTATATCCCTTGCAACCATTATCTCCTCAGCCTCAGATGGTATCCCTGGAAGCCCAATCTGAGTAGAAACATATCCTTCATGCATTACCCCACCTTCAGAAAGTGTTGGATCTTCACAATGGGAAATTACAGTAAGTCCATGATATCTTGCATACTCCAATGCCCTTCTCATCAGATTACTATTTAAAACAGACTTTCCATCATCAGAAACCCCAACAGCACCAGCTCTCTTTAAATCTCCAAATTCTGTAAGTCTTTTTCCTTCCTGGTTAATGCTTATTGCAGCTATTGGATGAACATGGCAGAACCCATCCTCTCCTGCCCTACTTAATATAAACTTGGTAACAGAAGAGCTGTCATTTACTGGATCTGTGTTTGGCATACATGCAATGTCAGTAAATCCTCCAGCAACTGCAGCCAATGTCCCTGATCTTATATCCTCCTTATATTCATGACCAGGCTCTCTTAGATGAACATGCATATCTACAAGGCCAGGTGTAACTATCATATTTGTTGCGTCTATAACCTTTTCAAAATGAGATGTATCTGAGATCTTATCAGGAGGAAGGATCTTCTTTATTCTTTCTCCATCAATAACTATATCCAATCTCTTTACAGTATCCTTTAAAGGATCAACAACAGTTCCACCTTTTATAAGGATCATCTATTTCTGACTCCCTATAAGCAGATATAGGATAGCCATCCTTACTGCAACCCCATTCGTTACCTGATCCAAGATGACAGATCTATTGCTATCTGCAACATCACTCATTATCTCCACTCCCCTATTCATAGGGCCAGGATGCATTATTATTGCATCTGGCTTTGTAAGCTCAAGCATCTTCCTGTTTATTCCAAAGAAGTTTGCATACTCCCTCAGGCTTGGGAAGAGGAATGTCCTCTGCCTTTCAAGCTGTATCCTTAAGCCTATTACCACATCCTTATTCCTTACTGCCTCATATGGATCATAACAGACATTTACCCCTAAGGATTCTATATCTGGAGGCATCATTGTAGGAGGACCTGATACAGTAACATCTGCTCCCATCTTTTTTAATGCAAGTATATCAGATCTGGCAACCCTACTATGTGCAATATCTCCTATGATTGCCACATTCAGCCCTTTTATATCACCCTTTTTCTCTTTTATAGTAAAAAGATCCAGTAGTGCCTGTGTAGGATGTTCATTTATACCATCTCCTGCATTTACTACACTTGCCTTTATATTCTTTGCAATAAAATGGGGAGCACCAGATGAGGAATGCCTTATTACAAGAAGATCAGGATTCATTGCCTGAAGTGTCTTTACAGTATCAAGTAGTGTTTCTCCTTTCTGCATACTACTTGCAGATGCAGATATACTTACAGTATCAGCACTTAGGATCTTTGCAGCTATTTCAAAAGAGGTCCTTGTCCTTGTACTTGGCTCATAAAAAAAAAGGGTTACATTTTTTCCTCTTAAGGTGGGAACCTTTTTTATATCTCTATGAATTAGCTCTTTTAAGGAATTCGCAACTTCTAAGATAATCTGTATATCTGAAATAGATAACTGTTTTATACTTAAAAGATCTTTATGTTCAAAGGTGGACACCCTTTATCCCTGTTTCTGTTCTTTTTCAGCACCTGCTTCTTCAGCAGGGATCAATTGAACCACAGAGATAGGTGCTGCATCCCCTTTTCTTACACCCTTTTTAATTATCCTGATGTATCCACCCTGTCTATCCATATATCTTTTTGCAATCTCTTCAAACAGCTTATGGACTATCTTTTTTTCCTGTATAAAGGCAAGTGCCTGCCGCCTTGCATGAAGATCTCCCCTTTTTGCCAAAGTAATCATCTTCTCTGCTATTGGTCTAAGTGCCTTTGCCTTTGCATCAGTTGTCTCTATTTGTTCATATTTAAAAAGAGAAGTGACCAGATTCCTGAGAACTGCCCTTCTATGGGCAGGATTTCTGCCTAATTTCCTTCCTCCCTTCCTATGCCTCATGATCCTTTTCCTCTCCGGTGTTATTTTCCTCTTTTTCTTCTTCTGGTGGCTTAAAATCCACCTTCATCCCAAGAGAAAGTCCCATATTTGCAAGAACTGTCTTTATTTCATTAAGAGACTTCCTGCCAAAGTTCTGTGTCTTTAACATCTCCTGGTCTGTCTTCTGAACAAGCTCACCTATATATCTTATACCTGCATTCTTCAGACAGTTTGCTGCCCTTACAGAGAGCTCAAGCTCTGAGACAGGTCTGGATAGAAGCTCCATAAGTCTCTTTTCTTCCTCTTTCTTCTCCTCTTCTTCCTCCTCCTCAGGCTCTGGCAATTCCTCAAAGTTTATAAAAGGATTCATCTGATCCTTTAATATTTTTGCTGCATATGCAAGTGCATCCTCTGGAGAAACACTTCCATCTGTCCATATCTCCATTGTAAGGCTATCATATTCTGTCAGCTGGCCAACCCTTGCCTGAGTTACACGGAAGTTTACTTTTGTTATTGGTGAAAATATGGCATCCAGATATATAATTCCTATTTCAGCATCTCTTGGCTTAAGCCTTTCAGCAGGAACATATCCCTTTCCCATCTTGACAACCATTTCCATATTCAGCTTTCCATCCTTGGAAAGGGTTGCGATATGATGGTCTGGATTTAGTATCTCTACATATCCATGAGTATCTATATCACCTGCCTTAACCTCTCCTTCACCTTCCTTTGAAAGATGAATAACTGCCTCTTCTCTGTCTAATAGCTTCAATCTTACCTTTTTTAGATTCAGGATAATATCAGTCACATCCTCTACTACACCTGGAATATTAGAGAATTCATGAAGCACTCCATCTATCTTGACAGAAACTATTGCCGCACCCTGAATAGAGGAAAGCAGTATCCTCCTGAGGGCATTTCCTATGGTGATACCATATCCTCTTTCCAGGGGCTCAGCTA
>JALVZP010000349.1 GCA_027037575.1 Desulfobacterales bacterium
GATCTTCTATGGTAGGTGCAGACTTCTTTGAGTTAATAAATGCCATAAATACAGGGATCCCTTATAAGCCAAAGGCAGCAATAATTGTGGGATCAAATCCATTAAGCACAGCAAGGAATCCTTTGGCAGTAGCAAATGCATTAAAAGAGCTTGAATTTACAGTCCTGATAGATGTCCTTTCAACTCCAACTAGCAGATATGCAGACATTACCCTTCCTGCTGCAACAAGATATGAACATGAAGGAGATGCTGCAACTTATATGAATCATATTGCTGTATGTAACAGGGTAATAGATCCTCTTTATGAGGCAAGATCTGAGATTGACATAATTTTTGATCTGTCAAAGAGAATGGGAATGGGAAGTGACTTCTGGAATGGAGACTATAACATCATGATGAATGAATATTTAAAGAATGCGGGAATAACTATAGATGAGCTAAAGAAAAATGCACTAAAAGGAATATATCTTCCAGAAAAAGAGATTATGAAAAAAAGAGAAAGATATGAACATGCCTTTAAAAGGCTACCTGAAAAAAAGGTTCAACTCTATAGTTTGGTATTAGAAAAAAGTGGGTTGGATCCTCTTCCTACCTATAAAGGAGAGGTAGAAAGTCTTGAAAATTCAGAGATAAGAAAAAATTATCCTCTTCTTTTTACTGATGAGCATTCTGATTATCTAAGCCATCATTCCTGGATGAGAGGGCTCTCTTGGCTAAGAAGACATAAAAGATATCCTTATGTGAAGATAAATCCTGATACTGCAAAAAAGTATGGGATAGAAGATGGGGATTGGATAGAAATAGAATCTCCAAATGGAAAAATAAAGGCAGTTGCAAAGATTTTTGAAGGAATCAGAAAGGATGTTGTAATGGGTCAGCATGGATGGTGGGAAGGATGTGAGGAACTAAATATTCCAGAATATCCCTGTTTAGAAGATGGAGTAAATGTGAATATGCTTTATAACTGGAAAAATAGGGAGAAGCTAACAGGTGATATAACAAAAAATACTATGGTGAGGATAAAAAAGTCCTTTCCTCCAAAGGAGATATGAGATGGCAAGATATGCAATATGTGTGAATGTATTAAGGTGCATAGGATGCTATGCATGTGTTGTTGGATGTAATAATTGGCATGAGGAGGATGCTAATAGAATCAGGATAATTGATAGAATAGAGGGGAAATATCCGGATATTACAAGATGGATTTTTCCTATTATGTGTATGCAATGTGAAGATGCAATATGCATGGAGAAATGCCCGAAAGGTGCAATAAAGAGAAGGAAAAATGGCATAGTCTTTATAGATGAGGATATATGCATTGGATGTGGGGAATGTGTTGATTCATGTCCTTATGGAGCAATATCATTGGATAAAAAAAGAGGAAAGGCAAAGAAATGCAATTTTTGTATGGATAGGATAGAAAGTGGAAAAGAGCCATTCTGTGTACAGATATGTCCAACAGATGCACTTTTATTTGGTAACTTGGAAGATCCCGAAGATAAAGTATCAAAGCTTGTTTTATCCAGGAAGGCATCTCCCATAATTTCAGATAAAAAGGTTAGTGTCTTTTATGTAAATCTTCCAATAAGAAGTAAATCTCTCCTTGCCTGATTAATGGAATTTACGAAAATATTTAATCAAATATAAGCTCTATCTTTCCTTCTCCCTGTGGAATAAATGGATCTGGCTCTATAAGAATTGGAATTCCATACTTTCTTTCAAGCCTTAATATCTCCTCTTTCTTTTTATTAAAGATATAAGCCGCTACCTCCTTTGGCATTATTCCTTTTATCTTCTTTAATCCCTTATGATGAACAAGTATCTTTATCTTTCTCAAAAAAGAGACAGCAGAAGATTCAACAGTTTGTATAAGTCCTCTTCCATTACAATATTTGCATATCTCATGGGACTTCATTTCCACAGATGGCCTTATCCTCTGCCTTGATAGTTCAAGAAGGCCAAGTTTTGAAATAGAAAGGACTACTGCTTTTGCTTTATCTTTCTTGAGGCTGTTTCTAAATTCTCTTTCTACCCTCTTTATATGTTCTCTGTCTTTCATATCAATAAAATCTACCACTACAAGACCACCTATATCTCTTAGTCTTAGCTGACGGGCAATTTCAGATGCCGCCTCCATATTTATCCTGAATGCATTTTCCTCTAAGTCTTTTGAAAGCTTTGCAGATCCACTATTCACATCTATTGCAATAAGTGCTTCAGTTGGTTGAATAACAATATATGCCCCTGAACGAAGAGGAACCCTATTGTTGTATATGTTCTCTATCTCCTCTTCTATTCCAAAGTATGCAAAGATTGGGATATCTGCCTTAAAAAGTTTTACCCTGGACTGATATCTTGGAGATATGATCTTCATGTAGTTTTTCACCTCATTATATGTCTCTAAGTCATCTATCCATATCTCTGCTATCTCACTTATAAAATAGTCCCTTATTACCCTGAGGCATATATCCTGCTCTTTATGAATAAGGGCAGGAGGCCTTTTCCTTGCTATTTCCTTCTTTATCCTTTCCCAGAGTCTGAGAAGCCTATTTAGATCCTTTACTATCTCTCTTTTGCTCTGCTTATATGCTGCCGTCCTGATGATGTATCCCATTGCTTCAGGAAGATCTAAGCTTTCCATTATCTTCTTCAACCTCTTTCTTTCCTTCTCATCTTCTATCTTCTTAGATATTCCTCTTGGACCACCAGGCATAAGAACCAAGTATCTGCTTGCCAGGGATATATATGTTGTAAGTTGAGGCCCTTTCTGCCCTGGCATCTCCTTTGCTACCTGAACAAGAATAGGCTGTCCCTTCTTTATGACCTTATCTATTGGTGGATACTCCTTTCCGATTGGCTTATATCTTATGGAATAGTATTCAGGATGTATCTCACTTATTGGAAGGAATCCATTTCTTTCTGCACCAAAGTTTACAAAGCATGCCTGAAGACTTGGTTCTACATTCTCAACTATTCCAAGATAGATATTTCCTACTCTCTCTTCCTTTGTCGCTGTTTCTATGTAGAATTCCTCTAATCTCTGATCCCTTGCTATAGCAATCCTTAGCTCTTCTTTTTCTATTGCATTTATGAGCATCCTGAGGGTCATATCTAAGAGGAGGGTTTTCCATTTCTTTTGAAGTGTTGATATGCCTGATACATAAATGTCCTAATAGCTGCTTCCCTTCCAGGTTGGATAGAGGAATCATATGGCGCATCTAAGTAAGGAATCTTCATGTCTGCAACAATTGGCCTAATTATTGAGGATGTAATAGTACTTGGCATACACGTAAATGGATACACATTTACTACACCATTAAAACCCTCTCTTGTATAGTGGATTATACTTGGTATACTAAGGCATGCTTCTGTTCCTGCGTCAAAGGAATATATATCCTCTTCTTTAAGTATCTCTTCCAGATGACCTATCCTATGATCCTCTGCTATGTCCAGTATAGATCTTGCTTTCTTATATATCTTTTCCTGTATCATTTCCTGATAGAATAGTTCAGCCCTATAGTGCATTATCTCTTTTATATACTCCTTTGCCTTTCCAAGCCTCCACTGCTTAAGATTTAATCTAAAACCTATCTTTGCATCCCTCAGCCTATCATATGTGGTATAGTTTACCCACTCTGAAATGGATGCGTTTACACATTCTGCTCCATATTTTTCCAGCATCTTTATGATATGTTGATTTGCATGGACATGACTCCTTACATATATTTCTCCAACTATCCCTATCTTTGGCTTTGGAGGAATACTTGGATCTATTATCTCCCTTCCCTCTAAGATGACCTCTTCCAGCTTGTCCATTATCTTATCCAGGTTCTTTTCCTTCCCATATCTTTCAAATACATCCTCCATCTTATGCATCGCCTCTTCTATAAATTCATCTGCCATTCCTTCTTCTTTTTCATATGGCCTTATCCTCCAGAGGAGCCTGTCCAGGATATCTCCTGAAACTATTGCCCAATAGGATACCTTTCTTAAATCTTTCACTTTATCTTTTTCTATTAGCCCATCAAGGGAATATCCATCTGCTGTGGATAAGGTTGCTATCCTTATGTTTCTGAAGTCCCTAAATGAGTCAAGGACAATCCTCTGATATTTATTATACATTCCGAAACGGCATGGTCCATTTGACTCTGGCATAAAATAAACATACTTTCTTGGATCAAATCTTTCTTTTAGTCTCCTTTTTTCTAACTCTAAGAAATATAGTATATCTCCTGTAGTTATCTGACATGGATAGCATTCCTTTCCAGATGTATACTCCTTTCCAAGATCAAGCCCTTTAAATGTCTCCATAACCTTTGCATTTATTCCGAAGCTCCTGAATGCTGCTGCAAGAAGATGAGATCCCGTTCTATTCATTTCAGGAATAACAAGGATCTTATTCCTTATATTAAATTTTCCCACTTTTTCTAATACTGACTGAAAATCAATAATCTTCCCCTCAATCATCTTTAAACTCCTTATTATGTTATGCGGCTATTGCCTTTGCACCTTTCTTTAGTTCCTGCATGGCATTATCTATCACATTCCTATATGCCTCAAGCCTTGTCATAACACCTGCAACTGCACTATGCTCATCCAGCTCAAGTATAAGATAAGGCTTGTCTCCCATTATATATTTGTAAAAATGCTCTATAAAGGAGTCTGCACCACAACTAAAGTTTGTAAGATGGAGTCCAAAATAGTTTGGGGTAATACTTATCAGCCTTGCTGCCCTAAGGATCCTTGATCCCAATCCCCAATACATGCATGGGAAATCTGAGAGATCAATTGAGGAAAGATCAATGAAGTCAAGAGGAATTGCATTAAATCCAATCTTTGATAAATTCTGTCCCAATCTCAGATTCAGCCTTTCATCATAGAGGTTATATGGCCTTCCAGTAACAATAAGTAGATGTTCATCTTCACCTATCTTTTCCATTATCTCCCTTCCAATCCTGTATAACTCTTCTTCGAATTCCCTTTGTTTTCTTCTTCCGTATTCTATTGCATCCCTTATCTTTTTCCTGCTTACTTTTAGCTTTTTTCCAAGCTGTTCATGAAGCTCTACAGAAAGCATAGAATCATCATATTTCAGGTGAACTATTGGATTTAGGAGATTTTCTTTTTCTATCCTCAGAGCAGATCTAAGCATATAGGAGTTGCTCTGAACCATTGGACAATAGAACCCTGTCTCCTTCTCCGAAGGGGTAGGCATATTTATTATGCTTGGAAGAAATATATATCTTGTCCTTCCAATTAGCTCCTTTACATGTCCATGAGATATCTTTACAGGATAGCAAGTTTCAGTAACTATGGATTCTATCCCTATCCTCGAGATACGAGGATTTGTGGAAGGGGTAATTACTGGTTGAAGTCCTAAGAAATGGAAGAAGTATGCCCAGAATATCCCAATATGATGCATATAAAGTGCCCTTTGCATTCCAACAGTAGGCCTTCCTTTCCATTCAAATATGGGGTCTTCCTTATCCAATACTAAACAGACATTCCTTATATAGAATTCCCATATCTTTTGCCTCAATGCGAAATAGTTTTCTGTCTTCCTCCATCTTGTCCTGCTTGTCTCATATCTTCCACAGTCCCCACCCCATATACTCTTTCTCCCACCAAAATCGTATATCTTTAGCTTACATTGATTGGAGCAATTTGGATCTGCTGTGCAGATCTTTTCTACATATTCCCTCTTATCATTTATTGCACTATCAAGTCCTCTAAAGCTACTTTCCTTTTTATTCTGGCTCTTCATATACTCCTGTACACTTATTGCTGCACCATATCCACCAAGAACTTCTCTA
>JALVZP010000350.1 GCA_027037575.1 Desulfobacterales bacterium
TGAGACACCTGAGGAGATGTTTAGGAGAGTAGCACATCATATAGCACTTGCAGAGAAAAATTATGGTGCAACAGATGAAGAGGTAAAGGAGATAGAAGAGATATTCTATAAGATGATGACAGAGCTAAAGTTTCTTCCTAATTCCCCTACCCTTATGAATGCAGGAAGAGAGCTTGGGCAGCTTGCTGCATGTTTTGTCCTTCCAGTAGAAGATAGTATGGAAGGCATATTTGATGCACTAAAGTATGCAGCACTGATTCATAAAAGTGGTGGAGGAACAGGATTTTCCTTTTCAAGACTCAGACCAAAAAATAGCAGGGTAGGGACAACAGGAGGTGTTGCATCTGGTCCTGTATCATTTATGAAAATATTCAATACTGCAACAGAGCAGGTAAAGCAGGGTGGGACAAGAAGAGGAGCAAACATGGCAATACTCAGGGTGGATCATCCAGACATAATGGAGTTCATATATAGCAAAAGAGATACAAACGAGCTGAATAACTTTAATATATCTGTTGCAGTAACAGAAGAGTTTATGAAGGCTGTTCAGGAAGGGAGGAAATATCCTCTTGTTGATCCTCATACAAAGAAGATAGTAAAGGAGATGGATGCAAGAGAGGTCTATGAGGCAATTATAAAGTGTGCATGGGAAACAGGAGATCCTGGAATTGTCTTTATAGATCGTATAAATGAGGATAATCCTACACCAGAGCTTGGAGAAATAGAAAGCACAAATCCCTGCGGTGAACAGCCACTTCTTCCATATGAGGCATGTAATCTTGGTTCAATAAATCTGGCAAAGTTTGTAGTAAAGGATAGTGATGGAAGGGTAAGGATTGACTATGAGTCTTTAAAGGAGACAGTATGGAATGCTGTTCGTTTCCTAGATGATGTAATAGATGTCTCTAATTATCCACTTCCTCAGATAGAAAAGATGGTAAGAGGAAATAGAAAGATAGGACTTGGTGTTATGGGATTTGCAGATGTGCTTTTCCAGTTTATGATCCCTTATAATTCTGAAGAGGCACTTAAGCTTGCAGAGGAGATAATGAGCTTTATCCAGAAGGAGGCACATGAGGCATCTAAGGCACTTGCAAAAGAAAGGGGGGTATTTCCAAACTTTGAAAAGAGCATATTTAAGGATAAGCCTGACTGCAGATACAGAAATGCCACAGTAACTACAATTGCTCCTACAGGAACACTTAGTATTATCGCAGGCTGTTCAAGTGGAATAGAGCCTGTATTTGCCCTCTGTTTTGTAAGAAATGTTATGGAAAATGAGAGACTCTTAGAAGTAAATCCATATTTTGAAAAGATTGCAAAAGAAAGGGGATTCTATTCTGAAGAGCTTATGGAAAGGATTGCAGAAAAGGGGAACATACAGGATATGGAGGAGATCCCAAAGGATGTAAGAAGGGTATTTGTTACAGCACATGATATAGCACCAGAGTGGCATGTAAGGATGCAGGCAGCATTTCAGAAATATACTGATAATGCAGTATCTAAGACAGTAAATCTTCCACGTGATGCAACAGTTGAGGATGTGAAAAAGGTGTATGACCTTGCATATAAGCTCAGGCTTAAGGGAATTACTGTATACAGGGATGGAAGTAAAAAGAACCAAGTCCTCACATTGGCTAAGGAGAAAAGAAGGGAAGAAGGAAGGGTATGGG
>JALVZP010000351.1 GCA_027037575.1 Desulfobacterales bacterium
GTCATATTTGATATGGATGGTGTATTGATTGATAGCTATAAGACTCATTTTATCTCATGGAAAAGGGCACTAAGGAAATTTGGGCTTGATATTACAGAAGATCAATTTTCTTCTACCTTTGGTCAGACAAATAAGGATATCCTTTCTAAGCTCTTTCCATCTTTAGATCCTGATTTATATGAACCTATTTCTGAAGAAAAGGAAAGGATCTTTAGGGAGCTTATAAGGAAGGAGCTTCCAGAGATGGAAGGGGCATCTGAACTTATAGAGGAAATACATAAGGCTAGAGGACTTTTGGGAATAGGATCTTCTGCCCCCTTGGAGAATATAAAGACTGTTCTTGAGATTCTTCCCGCAGGAGGATTATTTGATGCTATAGTAAGTGGAAGTGAAATTATACATGGAAAGCCTCATCCTGAAGTATTTTTTAAAACAGCAGAAAAACTTGGTATCCCGCCTTATCTTTGTGCTGTAATTGAAGATTCACCAGCAGGAATAGAGGCTGCAAAAAGGGCAGGCTGTAAAGCAATTGGACTAATAGGAACAGTTACTTTGGATAAATTGGAGGAAAAAGGAGCTGATCTGGTAGTAGAGTCTTTAAATAAATTAAGTTCATCTATTATAAAGGAGCTTATATTCCAGAATGACCCTTAGTATTATCCTTGCGGCAGGAAGGGGAAGCAGGATGAAGGGATTTCAGAAGAACAAGACATGTATATCTTTGCTCCAGGACTATGATTATCCAATGATATTGGAAATTCTAAAGAATACATTTGGAAAGAAAGTAATAGTAGTAAATTACAGGAAGGAAGATGTAATGAAGGTAACATCTCATATAAAAAATATCATCTATTCTGAACAGCCAGAGCTAAATGGGACAGGTGGTGCTATTCTTTCCTGTTATGAGATTATAAAAAGATCAGAGGTGGAGCATATTCTTATTACAATGGGAGATGTTCCTCTTGTAAAGAGGAGCACATATTTAAGCCTTATTCAAGGACTTAAAAAAGAATATATGATGGTCTTGGGATTCTTTACAGAGAATAAAAGGCAGTATGGACTTTTAGAGATAGAAGGGGATAGGGTAAAAAGAATTGTTGAATGGGCTATATGGAAAGATCTTTCAGAAAAGGAAAAAATGAAACTCAATATATGTAACTCAGGAATATATGCGATAAGAAAGGATGTCCTTATAAAGTATATGCCTTATCTTAAAGAAAATCCACATATAGTAATAAAAGAAAGGGATGGCATTCCAAGAAAGATAAAAGAATATTTCCTGACTGACCTTGTTGAATATCTTTCCAGAGATGGGATAGGTGTAGGATATAGTATAGCTGATGAAGATGAGGTAGTAGGGGTTGATGATATTGATTCCCTTTCTTACGCAAGAAAGCTCTTTTTATCTAAGAGGGCATAAGAAGTGTTTTAAGCCTTCTTAGACCATCCCTTTGTCCTAATGCAATAAGGATATCTCCTTCTTCTATCCTTGTCATAGAGGAGGGATTAAATACCATCTGACCTTCTTTTTTCCTTATAGCCACTATAATAACATTTGTCTTCTGCCTTATACCTGATTTCTCAAGTGTCATCCCAATAAGAGGAGATCCTTTTTCTACCATAAATTCTTCTATTTCAAGTTCAATCTCCCTGTTGTGGACAGTAAGCT
>JALVZP010000352.1:0-3424 GCA_027037575.1 Desulfobacterales bacterium
CATTTGAATACTATATGAAAGAGCATATGCCAGGGCTATGTGGAGGATGGAAGTCCTTAACTACCATTGTAAAAAGACTGAATTTTATGTTTCATGAAGGTGATCCTTCCTGGGCACTTATTCCAACTAAGAAAAAGGCAACAGAGGACCTTATTCTATTATATAGACAGAAGCAACCACCAGGAGGATTTGATTGCTTTGCAGATAGGCTGTTTAGGTTTGGAAATACTGTGCTCTTTTTCAAGAACCATACAGATGTAACCATAAAAAAGATAAAGAAATATATGAATGAATTTTTTAAGATTCACCCACCAAAGATAAAAGGATTGGGAGAGTTTAAGCCAGCAGGTGGTGTTATTGGAGTCCATGCTGCTATAAATGAATCCTTGCAAAGGGATCATCTGAGGATAGATTCTACCATACTTGTGGCAATATATCTTATCTGCACAATTGTCTTTAGATCCTTTTTAATAGGATCATTTCTGGTTATTCCACTTATTGTTGCAAATATCGTTGGATTTGGACTTATGAGCATGTTAGGTCTCAGCCTTACCATAGAGACTATCCCGATAGCTGCTGTTGGAGTAGGAATAGGAGTGGACTTTAGTGTATATCTGTACAGTAGATACAAAGAAGAATATGAGATAAGTGACAATACCAGAAGAAACCTGATTGCAGGGGCAGAATCTGTAGGAAGGGCAATCCTATTTATAGCACTTGTAATGATTATTCCTCTTTCTATATGGGGATTTCTTGCAGAGATTAGGTTTCAGGCACAAATGGGAATGTTTTATGCGCTTATCTTTTTGGTAAATCTCATATTTTCTCTCACATTTCAGCCAGCTATAGTTTCTATATTTGCCAAAAGGGTTCAGAAGGTCCTTAAAAAATAGTGGAGCAGAAGAGATGGCAATCAATACAAGGGTGAAAATGGCAGAGGCTGAGCTAAATTCAGAGCTCATTGAAGAGATGAGGAGAAGAGTTGGGAAAAAACTTTATATAGATGATGTGGTATTTCATGATAAGGCAACGAAAAGGGCAATAGCACGATTTGCTGACGCAATTGGAGATCCCAATCCATTATGGAAGGATCAAGTGTATGCAAAGAATACAAGATATGGAAATATTGTTGCTCCACCTTCCTGGATATTTTCTGCCCTTTCTGGTGTACAGTTTGGATGGAAAGGACTTGCTGGATTTCATATAGCCACAAGGAATGTATTTTTTAGACCAATCTTCTTAGATGATTCCCTTAACTTTGAGGCAACATATCTTGGTTTTGAAGGTCCAAAGGAAAGTAGATTTGCTGGAAAAGTGGTGATAGATAGTTTTGAAGAGAGATATTTTAATCAGAATAATGAACTTGTTGCCATATCCATAAGAAAGGTCCTCAGGGCAGAGAGAAAAAAGGCTCGTATGCTTTCCTATTATGCAGATTTAGAGCTTCCCCATCCCTGGAAGGAAGAGGAGCTAAAGAAGATTGAAGAAGAGGTGATGAATGTAAAGATAAGAGGAAATAAGATAAGATACTGGGAAGATATAGAAACTGGGCAAGAATTATATGAGCTTGTAAAAGGTCCATTAGGTATAATAGATATGGTTGCAGCCATGAGTGTTGGACTCGCTCCTGCCCATATTGCAACACAGGCAGTTGCACTTCAGGAATATAAAAAGAGGCCTGCATGGGCATTTAGAGATCCAGATACCTTTGCAATGGAGCCACTTCTTGCTGTCCACTATAACAAAGAGGCTGCAAGGGCAATGGGGCTTCCCTATCCTTATGACCTGGGACCTCAAAGACATAGCTGGTATATCCAACATATAACAGACTGGATAGGAGATGATGGTTGGATAAAGAGTTGTTATGCCGAATATAGGAGATTTGTCTTTTTGTCAGATGTGATAAGATTTGAAAGTAAAGTAATAAAGAAATATATTGATCAGGATGGAGAACCATGTATTGATATAGAAACAAACACATTCAATCAAAGGGGAGAAAATGTCCTTGTTGGAATATCAACAGTTGTTCTTCCATCAAGGGATATGAACTTTCATCCATTGGATAAGAGAATAAGGGGGAAATGAATATGCATAGGCATAAGGGAGAATATTCAAAGAAGCATAAAGGGCAAAGAAAATTAAATGAAAAAATTGTTAAGGCATTAAGAGAAAAGGAAAAAGATGGTGAGATTCCCTGTGCAGTTGCTCATCAGATAGCAAAGGAACTGGATGTTTCTCCAGAAGAGGTAGGATATACAATGGACATGCTTGAGATAGCTATTGTAAAGTGTCAGTTAGGGCTTTTTGGATATAAGCCAGAAAAAAAGATTGTAAAGCCAGCAGAAAAAATAAGCGAAGAATTAAAAAAAGAGATAGAAGCTGAACTTGAAGATGGAAAGCTTTCTTGTAAAAAGGCATGGGAGATAGCAAAAAGGCTTGGAATAGGAAAGATGGAGGTTTCTTCTGCATGTGAGGCAATGGGAATAAAGATAAAGGAATGTCAGCTTGGTGCATTCTGATCATTTACATAAAAATTTCCGAATGTATAAATGGGAAAAGCCATGCGGGTTTATGCATATAAAATTTGCTTAATTGTTTTAATTTTGGTTAGCTTTTCTTTTATAGCTCAGGCCAAATCTAAGATCTGTATAAAATTTAGATCAAAGAGCTTAGTTCAGATATTAGATCAGTATGCTAAGAATGGTTATGTTGTCTTAGGACCTACTGAAGTAACAGAAGTAACCCATGATTATGTAAAGCTTTTTCAGATGAAAGAAATTAAAAGAAATAAGAAATTAAAGATAATAGACCAGAAAGGGAAAAAAGTAACTTTGCATAGAGGAGACAGGGTATACATGATAAAAAAGAAAAGAAATGTAATCCTTATAAAAGTTCCTGAGAAAAAAGGGTATGAATAAAAAAATATTATTTATATTTTTAGCAATTATCCTCTTTATTCCTGCAATTGCCTTAGCAGACATGAGCGATTATTGTTCTACACCTCCTTTTTTAACGACTGCAATCAAAAGTAATGCTTTGCTTGTTATGGATTATTCTGGAAGTATGCAATTTCCAGCGTATTATGGATATGACTTTGATGGATATTATAGTAGCCAAGTGGCAGATTGCGGGGATGATGGAGATGTTTATGCCAATTATGACCCAAATACTTCTTATTATGGCTATTTCGATCCTGATAAATACTATAGATACAACTCTTCGGATGGTTATTGGGAAGAAAATTCAAGCTGCACTAATACAGATAAGATAGGAAGTGGAAACTGTATTTCTGGAAATCTGCTTAACTGGCTTGTTATGACAAGGATAGATGTGGCTTTAAAGGCACTTATTGGAGGAAAGGCCACATGTGATACAGATTATTGTTATCTCAGGCCACAGGGCTCCAGAAGATATGTTAGATGCT
>JALVZP010000352.1:3434-5784 GCA_027037575.1 Desulfobacterales bacterium
CTCAAATCTTCACTGCAAGTTTTATGTAAGACCAGAAAAATATTGGACAGGAAGCTACTCATCTAAGGACATATTAATCAGTGCCTCTAATTATGGAGGAAGCTGTGCCATTGGCACATTTAGTGGCAGGTATGCAAAAGTAAAAATAAATAAAGAAGATAGAAGAGGTATTATTCAAAATAATTTCAATTTAATTAGATTTGCTCTAATGGTCTTTGCCAGCGATGGAAGATATGGAGAAATAAGATATGGATTTCATGAAAACGATCTGGATACATTAGTATCTCAAATGCAAAATGAGGTTCCATATTATGGAACTCCAACAGGAGAGGCACTTTGGGAGGCATATGATTATTTAAAACAGCAAAATAGCCATAGTTACGAAAGAAATTCCAGTTATATAAGTAGAGGGAGTGTAAAAGATCCTTACTATGAGAGATTAGAGGATGGAAGCATTGTTCCTGTAAGATGCAGGAAGAATTTTATTGTCCTTATATCAGATGGGGAATGGAATGGAAGGGTAGATCCTGTTAGGCCTGCATATTATCTGCATACCTCTGATCTGAGATCAGATCTTAATGGAACACAAACAGCTAAGGTATATAGCCTTTTTGCCTTTTCTACCTCATCTCAAGGATACAATTCCATGAAGACCATCTCAGCTTTTGGTTCTTTTGAAGAATTGAGTGGATGTAATACTAACTGGCCGTATACATTCAGTGGTTTTCCGGGAAATAGCAGATATGTTTCTTTCCCAAGATCTAATTGTAATCCATCATCCAATTATAATAACTGCTGTAATGAATGGGATAAAGCTGACAATAATGGTATTCCTGACACATTCTATGCAGCATCTAATGGAGAACAGCTTCAAAGTGCATTGACTGAGATATTTGAAGAGATAATTAAAGAAGCATCTTCCGGAACTGCTGCAAGCATCCTTTCAAAACAGGCAGAAGCTGGTTCTTCAGTTATTCAGGCAGTATTTTATCCCCAAAAGAGATTCGGCTCAGGTTCAAGTGCAAAGGATATAAACTGGGTAGGATACCTATACAACTGGTGGCTTTATACAGGAAGGGTAGGAGGAAGCTTGGTAAACAATATAAGGGAAGATACAATCCAGAATAAGAATCTGGATGTGTGTGAGTCAAATGGAAGTTCAGGTGGAGACTATATTATGGAATATATTTTTGAAAATGGGCAGTTAAAAATAAATGCATATAAGAGTGATGCAAGTGGACAGAAAGCAAGCACTTCACCTGAAACTACATATTCATCCTTGGAAGAAACTCACCCTGTCTGGGAGGCAGGAGAAATGCTATGCCAAGAAAATAGTCCTACAACTAATAGAACAATATATATTTATACTGGAGATCTTGAACCTTCATCTCCAGTTAGCATGACTGAATTGATAGATTTAAATAACACCAGTATTACTAAGTATTCCAAGCTATTTGGAGATGAAGATGGAGATGGAGATATAGATGAATCAGGAGAATCTGATACACCTGCTACTGAGATATCTTTTAGTGATCTAAAAAATTATATCTATGGCATAGATTCCTCTGGTCTAAGGAGCAGACAGATAGATACAGGTAATATCTGGAAATTAGGCGATATTATATATTCTACACCCAAAATAGCAGATTATGATGATTATTCTGTTGTATTTGCAGGTGGAAATGATGGTATGCTGCATGCATTTAAGCTTGGAAAGATGAGATATGACGGCCTTGGCCCATATCAGCAAGTAAAATTGAGAAATAGTAAAACAGATGATTCTACAGATGAACTTGGGGAGGAACTTTGGGCATTTATACCAAAAAATGCGCTTCCTTATTTGAGATTTCTGGCTGATCCTAACTATTGCCATCTATACTATGTAGATTTATCACCATATATTATCCAACTGGATACAGACAATGATGGTGATATAGATAAACGTATTTTGATAGGAGGTATGAGATTCGGAGGAGCAGTGGGATGTAGTGGGGCAGATTGTGTAAATCCTCCTCAAGATACATGTCCTAATCCATCCAATTATGATCCTGATAGAGATCCAGCTACTACTCCATCAGGATGCCTTGGCCTTTCTTCTTATTTTGCCCTTGATATAACAGATGCTGAATCTCCTAAGTTCTTGTGGGAGTTTACCAATCCTGATCTTGGATTTACCTATGGTGGACCAGCCTTTATAAAAAGAAAAGATGCAAGTGGGACAACCCATTATTACATTATGTTTGTATCTGGGCCAACTACATATAATGGAGAATCTGCCCAGGATCTGAGAATATTTGTCTTAACACTAAATGATGATTTTACTATTTCGTCCAAGACAGTAATAGATGGG
>JALVZP010000353.1 GCA_027037575.1 Desulfobacterales bacterium
ATTATAAGGATGTTCTTTATAGAACCTTCTTAGTTCATTATCTATCTGGGTTATATGTTGTGATATGTTCTTTATCATCTCTCCTCCAAGATTTTTTTGGACAAGCCACCTTACAATAGAACCCAATTTTCCATATCTTTGTACAATTAGAAACCCAACTATACCACTTCCTAAGATACCACTTCCAATAAACATACCTATTCTTATAGCTGGCGATATATTTATACTCCAAAGCAGGGTTAAAGATCCTATCACAACAAATAGAAGTTTTGAAAGAGCAAAGGAAAGTTTATCTACAATAAGACCAGTAGCAATATCAGTCCCTTTATGATCTGCTGCAAGGAGTGTTCCTTTTGTTACTTCACCCCCAAGGTCAAGTGTTGGGGTAAGATAATTTATGGATGAACCTGCAAGCTTTATACAGAATACCTTTGAAAATGGAAGATTCCTTAATTCATTAGTAAAACATGCCTTCCATCCAAAGGTATGGAATATGTCTGCAATCCCTTCTAATAGAACAATTGGAATAAGAGCAAAACCCAAGATCTTAAAATTTTGGATGATCTCTTCTAAACCAATCTTCCATATCAAAAATATAAGAAGTAGAAATCCAAGCCCTATTGTGATTACATGAAATTTTTTCATCTATATTTCCTTCTATGCTGAATCAGCCTGATAAAATGAACAATAGCAGTAATAAGAGACCAAATAGAAGTAGCAATAAAAGTTTCTATATAATAGCCAAGAGAAAATCCAATTATAAACATAAAAGAGTAAATATTTCTTCTACCTGCTATTTTTCTAAATTTCATATCAAATTGGGATAAGAGATCTAAATTTTTACCAAACCATTTAGAAGACAAGGTATAGAAGATATTATCTAAAGTATCACAAGTGATCATAAGAATTGAAAAAAAGATAGCAGGACCATATTGAAATACCCTTTTAAGTCCTATTCCAATACTAAGATACCACAAGTTTTCGTAGAAATAGTCTATGAGGCATTCATATTCACCAAATTTACTAAATTCAAGCCTTGTCCTTGCAAGCTTTCCATCCACTCCATCCAATACCTCTACTATATATGTGCAAAATGCTCCAATAACAAAATGTCCTTTATAAAACAGAAATGCTATAAGGATGGCAATAAGAAGGGAAAATATGGTTACCATATTTGGAGTAATAGAAGTATTGCAGAGTAATCTTGTAAGTCGATTTTCAAAGAAAGGATCAATATATTCTGCAGGAAGATCCATCACCTTCTTCTGCATGTGTTCTATTAAGATCCATGTTGCAATATCTGCATCCTTTTTTCCTTTTACTTCTACCACATAAGGTTCAACCTCTCCCCTCATCTCCTCAGAATATGGATCTATTTCTTCTAAATAGATGAGATTTGCCCTTTCTAATAGCTTAGAAGGACCATCCTTTTTCCAAATAATTACTGCATCTTCATTCAGGCTTCCCAATATTATCTTCTTTTCTTCCCTATTCCTCAGGAACACAGTTATAGGTGGACATAAAAGGACTTTTTTTATTACTCTCTCATCAAACAAAAAAGAAGAGTCTAGATAAAAGAAATCTTCTTTTAGACTACTAAGATAATCCAAAGGATCTTTTACTGTTACAAGTCTTAAATTAGCGTCTCCTTTCCATCTATTAAGATCAGGAAGTTTATCTGGACCTTCAGGTATCAGAATTACTATCTCCTTTATTCCTGATCTGCCAAGAAGATAGAGATTTCTTGCAACCAAGGGTATTCCCCCCACTTTTTCCCATGCTCCTTTATTTAAGGCATTAATCACCCCCTTTTTGATATAAGATGTCTTCATAATTAATCTTGTAGTTTAATAATATTGCAAACTTCTAAGGAGGAAGAGCCTTTTTGATAGGATTCATAAGCAAGAGAGATAAGATAAAAACACTTAGCTGCTTCTTTGATATTTTCTCCTCTTCTCTTCTTTCCCATCAGCTCATTGAAGAAATCATCTATGACAGGAATCATCCATTCTAAGTGATGTGATCCCTTTGAAAGGGAAGAATTAAAGTTATATCTTATAATAGAGTCATTGTTTAATATAAGATAATCATCCTTAATCTTTATCTCTCCCCTTTCTCCTATAATATGACCATAATTTTTCCTATGATTTGATCTCCAGGTAAGAAAAAGATTTACTTTTATCTGACCTTCGTAGAGGATATTCACTTCTGCCTCATCCTCTAAATCATGATCTAAAAATCTCATCCTTGCACTTACATAGATAGGCATGTTGTTCTTCAAGATGGAATTGACAAAATAGATATTATGCCATCCATGATCCATAAGTATTCCACCACCTGCTATCTGTCTCTTCTTTCTCCAATCTGTTATCCCACCACCTGACTTGGGAGTCCTTAAGACAAAAAGAGAGATTTCCCTTATCTCACCTATATAGTTTCTATTCACCAGTTCTATTGTCTTTGCCCATACAGGTGCATATCTCCAATTATTTACGCAGTAAACCAGGACATCATATTTCTTCTGTGCTTCCAATACCTTATTAAGCTGTTCTAAGGAAGTGACAAGAGGCTTTTCACATAGGACATTCACTCCGCTCTCACATGCCTTCAATATCGCCTCTGCATGATAGGCTGGAGGGGTGCATATATCTACAAAGTCTAAAGATTCATTCCCAAATAGAGAATCCAAGTCATCATATATCCTTGCATCTGGAAAGATTTTCTTTGCCCTATTCTGCCTTTCCTTATCAGGATCTACAATAGAGGTTATACAAAAACGAGGGTCTCCTTTAAGCAGAGGGGCATGCGCATATTCTGCAACCCCTCCAAATCCTATGATTGCTCCCCTTAAGGGCAGGCTATAGAATATGTTTTTCTGTGTATTCAAATACATCATTTAATATCTCCAATCCTATATCTGCCTCCTCCTTCGTGAGTATTAATGGTGGATTTATCCTGAAGTTCGGCTTATAGTTCATACATATCATACCACGCTTTACCGTTTCTAAGAAGATCCTCCTTGTAGTATCCTTATCTAAGGGCTCTTTTGTCTTCCTGTCTTTCACTAATTCAACTCCAATAAGAAGGCCTACTCCCCTTACATCTCCAATAAACTCAAACCTTTCCTGCATCTTCTTTAGTCCATTTAAAAGATACTCACCTACAACCCTTGAATTCTCTACTAAGGAATCTCCAATTATTGTTCTTATAGTGACAAGAGCAGCAGTAGAGGCAAGCACATTCCCTCCATAGCTACTTGAAGAAGAACTTGGCTTGGAAAATGGATAAGCCTTTGTTATTTCCTCTGTAGAAATAAGTCCACTTATAGGAAAGCCATTTCCCATACCCTTTCCTATGGTCATTATGTCTGGGATGATGCCAGAGTGTTCTGAACCAAACATCTTTCCTGTCCTTCCAAACCCTGTAATCATCTCATCTGCAATAAGGAGTGCATCGTTTTTGTGTGCAATCTCTAACACACCCCTGATAAATTCTGGTGGAGGAATGATGTTTCCTGCTGTCCCTTGCATTGTCTCTACGATTATGGCAGCAATGCTTCCTGCAGTATTGTTCTCAATGAATTTTTCCAAAAATTCTAAACAATATATCCCACACTCTGGATATTTCATCTTAAATGGGCATCTGTAACAGTCTGCATATGGTGCGATGTGGAGGCCAGGATGAAGAGGTCCCCAATGCTTCTTCCAGGGATCTCCAATAAGTCCCATTACACCACCTGTCTTTCCATGAAATCCTCCCCAAAAGCTTATAATCTCAAATTTTTTTGTATATGCCTTTGCAAGCCTTATTGCTGCCTCAACTGACTCCGCTCCTCCACTGTATAGCTGAACCTTATTCAGGTTTCCTGGAGTGATAGATGCAATAAGCTTTAGAAGTTCAAGTCTGTTCTCAGATGTAAAGCTTCCAACAAAGGACTTTTCAAGCTCCTCTTGAAGTGCCTTTACCCACTTTGGATGGGAATGTCCAAGACTTGCAACAGCAACCCCTGCCATAAAATCCAGATACCTCTTTCCATCCATATCCTCTAACCAGCATCCCTTACCCCTTCTAATAGTAAGCTGTGCAAGCTGTGCCACCTCCTGAAGACCTGGAGACATATACTTCTGTTCTTCCAAGTATAGTTTTCTGGATAGACTTTCTATATTGCCATTAGAATCCTCATTAATTAATTCTGCCTTTGCTTGATAACTCATTTCCTCTCCTCCAATATGCTTTTTACATATCCTGCTATCTTTTTTGCTGCCTCCTCTTGGCATACGGAAAAGCTTGGCCAATCGTTCATATCTATTATAAAAAAATTCTCCTTAGGAGTTAAAATGAGATCCCCTCCATATACCTCAATTCCCAATAGATCCTTTGTCTTAAATATCTCCTCCTTCATTCCTTCTGATAGCTCAAAGGGGCTTCCCTCAAGAAATGCCCTAAGGTAGTCTCTTCCAACCCCATAAAACTTTATTACATTACCATCTACATGCTCTTGTATAACAACCTCATCTATCCTGTTTTCTCTAAAGTAGATCAAGGCATTTTCCATCTCTTCAAAGGAGCTTACCTTGACCACATCCTGCTTTTTGATTGCATGAAAGTCTCCTCTCTTTACCCAATATATTCCCTCCCATCCTAAGGAATAGACCTCAAAAAGCTCATTCTCTAACATCTCAATTGTGTATACCCATGTCTTTGGCATAGAAATCTCATTTTCTTTCAATATCATAACCATATTCTTCCTGTAGCAGTTCCTTATTGATTGAGGAGAATTTATGATCCTTATCCCCTCCCTTTCCCACGAGGAGAGAAGAGAAAGGGCCTCATCTGATTGTGCCATATTAAGGATCAGATCCGCATCTGTCCTTTCTGGAATAGATGTTGGAGGGATCGAGTCCGTCTCAAAACCTAAGCTTTTTAACTCCTTAAGGCTCTTATCTAAGATCTCCCTATCCTCTTTTACTTTTCCTGGAGAAAATATCTCTTCCCTATAGATTCCAAGTATCTTCATTTAAAAGAGCCTCTGCCTTCTTTATGTCCTCTCTATGATCTACATCAATCACCTTGGGAATAGGTATCCCATATATCCTGTATCCCCTATCTATCAGGAGTTCTAAAAAGTATCTCAATGCCTTAAGCCCTCTCTTCCTTGCCTCATCAATAAGCTCAAATATATTAGGTCTAAAATAGTAGAATCCTGCAGTTATATAATCTGATGGAATTGCCTTATCTCCTATGGCTGTTATCCTCTTTTCCTCATCCAACTTTACCCACAAAGGTTTTTCATCATCCACATATCCTGTTATTGCAAGTGCCCCATCTGCATCCATATCTCTTGCCTTATCCAAAAATCCTTTTAAGACATCATACGGATAGACCGAATCTACAGTAAGGAGAAGAAATGGCTCATCCAAGAAGGGAGAAAGATTAAAAAGGCTTTCCATAGAACTTGAAGTGGTCTTTACTACCAGCTCTAATCTAACTGGCCACTTTTCAGACCTTAAATACTCCTCTACTTCCTTTTCTATCCCGTTTATGATGCATGCAATATAATTAATACCAGCATGTGCTGCTGCCTCTATTGCCCTTCTTATAAGAGGTTTTCCAGATATCTCTATAAGAGGCTTTGGTGTATTTATCCCCTCTTTTTTTAACCTTTCTCCTATACCAGCAGATATGATCCCTGCCTTCATAACAGATCTTCCAGTTGAAGAAGATTTGTAATAT
>JALVZP010000354.1:0-1086 GCA_027037575.1 Desulfobacterales bacterium
GTGGAAGAGGCATTGGAGCATTGTGATGCCGTCTGTGTTGGAGAGGCAGAATATGTATGGAAACAGATGCTTGATGATTGTGCATCTGGAAGGCTTAAAAAGATATATAAAGCAGATAGATTCCATGTCATGAAAGGGCTTCCTTTTCCAAGATATGACCTTGTAAGAAACAAGATGAAATATGGTCTTATAAAGACATACTCTGTTCAGACATCAAGGGGATGTCCATTTAAGTGCGAATTCTGCTCAGAAAGATATTACTTAGGGACATTATACAGATATAGGCCTGTAGAGGAGGTAGTAGAGGAGATAAAGAGGATAGGAGCAAAGTATATTTTTTTTGCTGATAGCAACTTTGCAGGAAAGATCTCTCATACAATGGAGCTCATAGAAGCACTTATTCCCCTTAAGATCAGATGGTCCACCCTCTGGTCTATGAATCTATGCAAGAATGACAAGCTAATGAGGCTTGCAAAAAGAAGCGGGCTACTTCATGTAAACATAGGGATGGAAAGTATAGATAGAGAGACATTAAAGACGATGAAAAAGAGACAGAACAAGGCAACAGAATACAAGGAGGCACTTGAAAAGCTTAGAAGGTTAGGAATCAGCTACTCCCTTAATTTTATATTTGGTTGGGATACAGAAAGGCCTGATATATTTGAATCCACACTTGAATTTTTGATGGAAAACAGGGTTCCTGTAGCATACTTTAATATTTTGACACCACATAAAGGGACACCACTTTATGAGAGGATGAAAAAAGAGGGAAGGATCATCAATATAAATGACATAGGAAGGTGGCCAGGGATAAAATGCTACATAAAACCACTTTATTGCTCTCCAGAGGAGCTGGAAGAAAAGATAAAGTGGATGTATAGGAAATTCTACTCTATTTCCTCTATCCTTAAAAGACTTGCTCCTCCAATTACACAGTCAAATATAGCATCCTGGATAATAAACTTTTCTCAAAGAAGGATCGCCTTTTCAGATACTGCAGAAAACTTTGATGCATTCTGATTACCAGATAAGCACCTTTGTCCAGCCCTCTACTACCTTTTTATCTCCTACAAGACAGGTTATGTC
>JALVZP010000354.1:1096-1640 GCA_027037575.1 Desulfobacterales bacterium
AAGGCTTGTAGTGAGCATTCCATGAATAATTCTTCCCTTAAATCTTGTCTGGGATGCAACCTCCTCATCAAAATGAACAGGATTAAAATCACCTGAAACAAGACCAAAAAACTGGACATCTGCTTCTGAAATCTTCTTTTCATAAGAAAATTCATATCCTTTATTCAGTTCTCCACCAAATTTTTCAAACTCTTTTATCTCTCCTCCCATATCCCCATATATCTTTTTAATATCCATCTCCCTCACTCCTATCTAATAATAACTATTGGTCTTGGAGTGGTTGAAAGGAGTTTACTAAATATGCTTCCATCCCTCCATCCAAGGATAACAGATGCATAGTTTACAGCCTCCCTATTTATCTCATCAACTATTGGTCCAACTGCTATCTTTGTATCAATATCCTTTATCCCAATCGCCTCTGCTATGGATCTTGCCTTTTGAAGAAGCTTTTCTGCCTCCTGCTTTCTAAGATCATATCTATATGTCTTTGGAATCTCATCATAGTGAACAACATCCTCTAAAACATGAAAAAGTGTAATTTGAA
>JALVZP010000355.1:0-2753 GCA_027037575.1 Desulfobacterales bacterium
GCTGAAGAGGCAAAAATGCCCAAGAAGAAAAAAGAGAAATAGATAAAAGCAGTTGATTAATATTAAAAGGGATTGGGGTTGGTTGAAATAGAAAAAAGTTTTTGTTATTTTTTTTATAAAAACAAAAGCGAGAGTGGCGGAATTGGCAGACGCGCTGGACTTAGGATCCAGTGGGGTTTCCCGTGTGGGTTCGAGTCCCACCTCTCGCATCCTTTATCCCCAATCAGAGCGGAAGCGGAAGGCTCCTGGTGGGGCCCCCGGACTTCAAATCCGGTGTACCGGGCTAAAACCCCGGTAGGTGGGTTCGATTCCCATTCGCTTCCGCCATTTTTGTAAGAGAGGTGAGATCTATCATTGGAAGATAGTAATTCTAAGGATAAAGCCAGTATCCTTGATCTCTTAAAAGCCCTCCTTTTAAGAAAAAGGCATCATATTGAAGATGTAGATGATCTGGAAGAGGAGATCCATGAAATTATAAATGAAGGTCAGGCAAGGGGGCTTATAACGGATGAAGAATCTCACATGGTATATGGAGTTTTGGAACTAAAAGAGACAACAGCAGCATCTATAATGGTTCCAAGGACAGATGTAAAATTTGCAAAAATTGATTCTACTTTAGGAGAAGTAATTGACATTATAAAAAAATATGGCCATACAAGGATTCCTATAGGAGGGCAGGGGATAGACGATATAGTTGGGATACTCCATGCAAAGGATCTTCTAAGGCTTTGGGGAGAAGATCTTTCCAAAAAGATACCAAAGGAGATACTTAGACCTCCCTATTTTGTCCCAGAAAACAAAAAGATAGGGGATCTACTTAGAGAATTGAGGAAGATGAAAACACATATGGCTATAGTCACAGATGAGTATGGGGGGACATCTGGAATCGTCACACTGGAGGACATAATAGAGGAGATTGTTGGAGAGATAATGGATGAGCATGACAATGAAGATCCAAAGATAGTTCCTCTGGGAGAGGGAAAATACTGTGTTGATGCGAGACTTCATACAGACGAAATAGAAGAGTTATTTGATATTGAATTTCCTGAAGGAGATTATGAATCAGTTGGGGGTTTTATAATATATCTTCTTGGAAGAATTCCTAAAAAAGGAGAAAAGGTTACATTTAAGGATCTGGAAATAGTTATAGAAGAGGCAGATTCAAGAAGAATATATAAGGTGGTAATAGAGAAAAAGAAAAAAGAAACGACAAAAAAAGATGATAAATGAAATTTATCTTTCCAGTAATTACTGGAATTTTTCTTACTCTTTCATTTCCACCCTTTTCTATACCATATCTTTCCTTTTTTTCACTTATTCCTCTTTTAATTGCTCTTAAAGATACATCTTCAAAGGATGCATTTAAAATAGGTTTTTTAGGTGGTCTTTCCCATTTTCTAACCCTACTCTACTGGATTCCATATCCTATTTCCAAATATGGAAATGTTCCGATATATCTTAGTATATGGCCATATATGCTTCTATGTTCTTATCTTTCCTTGTTTTTTGCTATATTTTGTTGGCTATCCCGAATAGGAGACAATCTTCCATTAATATTTTATCCATCCTGCTGGATATTTTTGGAATTTCTCAGGGCAAAACTTCTTACAGGATTTCCATGGTGCCTTATTGGATATAGCCTGTATAAAGATATCTATCTTATCCAGATAGCAGACATATCTGGTATATATGGATTGTCTTTTATTGTTGTTCTTATAAATGTCTTTATCTATTTTCTTTTGACTAAAAAACTAAGATCCTCTCACCTAATTCTTACCTCAATTATAATCCTGTTTACTTATGCATATGGAGTATATAGCCTTAAAGAAAGACCATTTAAAGGAAAAGAAATTAAAGCTGCGATTATTCAAGGAAATATAGATCAATCGTTAAAATGGACACCTTCCTATCAAGATAGGACAATAGAAATATATCTTGGGCTTACAAGGAAGGCTTTGGAAAAAGGTGCAAAGCTGATTATCTGGCCTGAAACTGCTATTCCTTTCTATTTCCAGGATGATGGAATTCTTGCAAAAAATATATACGAGATATCAAGAAGATACAATGCAATTATGTTACTTGGTAGCCCTGCATATAAAAAGAAGGATGGGAAGGTCTATTACTTTAATAGAGCATATCTTATCTCTTCAGGAAGGCTTATTTCTTTTTATGATAAAGTCCATTTGGTTCCATTTGGAGAATATATTCCATTAAAGAATGTTCTTTTTTTTATTAATAGACTTGTCCCTTCTGCTGGTGACTTTTCTTCTGGAAAAGGGATCTATCCTGTTAAATACAGGGATATCTCAGCAGGGGTTATGATCTGCTATGAGGCAATATTTCCAGATATAGCAAGGATACATGTAAAAAGAGGAGCAAATCTGCTCATAAATATCAGTAATGATGCATGGTTTGGAAGGACAAGTGCACCTTATCAGCATCTTTCAATGGCCGTCTTGAGGGCAGTAGAAAACAGGAGATTTTTGATAAGGACAACTAATACTGGTATAAGTGCATTCATAGATCCTTATGGAAGGATATTAAAAAGAGCTTTACTTTTTGAGAGAAAATTTTTGATAGCTAATGTAAAATTGATCAATTACAAAACATTTTACAATCATTTTGGAGACATGATAATATATTTTTGTAGTTCTTTTGTTTTCTTTTTATCTGGATTATTCCTGCTGGATTACTGTTTAGGGCATCTGCATCATTTGCAATGGCGATTTCAACACCTCCTCTTCCAACTGCCC
>JALVZP010000355.1:2763-3198 GCA_027037575.1 Desulfobacterales bacterium
TGTAGTTCTTTTGTTTTGTTTATCTTGATAAGAAATGCGAAGCTTCATAAAAGGAATTTCTAAGCTTCTCTATCTTTCCTCCCTGCTTCTTATCTTCCCTTCCTTCGCATATGCCTCCAATTGCTTAGAACCAATAGGATATGGCGCAAGGGCAGTTGGAAGAGGAGGTGTTGAAATCGCCATTGCAAATGATGCAGATGCCCTAAACAGTAATCCAGCAGGAATAATCCAGATAAAAAGAAAACAGATAGATATAGGATCAGGTGCATTTAAACCAAAGGTTCGCTTTAAAAATAGATATGGTAGAAGCCATACCAGAACACAATATTATCCAACTCCAGAAATGGGTTTTGTTGTTCATCTAAAAGATAGGCCAATTGCCTTAGGATTTGGTGTGTTTGTCAATTCAGGACTTGGTGTCCATAAGATTCGCAT
>JALVZP010000355.1:3208-5691 GCA_027037575.1 Desulfobacterales bacterium
CTCCAAGCTTGGTGTTGCCAAGGCAGTGGCAGCACTTTCCTATCAGGTCTCTAAGAAGCTGGCAATTGGATTTGCATTCCACTACTACTACATAAACTACTATCTTGCTACTCCTATGGGAATAGTCTACTTAGATGCTGATAAGTTACATGGATTCGGATATGGAGGGGCAATAGGACTTCTTTATAAGCCAGATAAAAGATGGTCTTTTGGACTATCTTATACCTTTAAACCAATTCTTCAGGACATACATACAGACGATGCAAAGGTAAGGTTCTATAATACAGAATTTATGCATTGTAGAGCAGAGATAAAAAATTTTGGTGTTCCAAGAAAGCTTGCCATTGGTGTAGCATATCACATAAATGAGAAATGGATTTTGGGAATGGACTTAGAGTGGCAGCAATATTCCCGTGCCTTTAATGAGCTGATTGTAAAGGCAAGTGGGGCAAAACCTTCTCCTTTGATACTCAAACTTCCATTTAGATTTAGAGATACCTATATCTTTTCAGTTGGAACTGAGTATAAGCTAAGCAGATTTTTTACCCTTAGGTTTGGATATTCCCTTTCTACTGATGTAAGCCCGGAGGGTTCACACTATAGTGTATCTCCATTAGTAGGAAACTTCCATAATCTTGCTTTTGGAATAGGGACTTCCTGGAAAAATTATGAACTAAATCTTGCCTATGTTTACTGCTTTGAGGCAAAGGGAGAAAATCATATTTCCAATTTCCCAGAAGAATTCTCTGCACCTGAATTCAATTATTCAGATACATATTACCAGGACATGTATTTTGACATATGCATAACTTATCATTTTAGATAGGAAGAAGGAGCCTTCTTAAAGAATTTAATAACCTGGGATCTGGCTTATATCTGTATACTCCAAATTCAGGGCCTTTTCCCTTAGATATTCCCCTAAGAAACACATAATAGGCTTTTCCAAAATCCCTTTCATACTTATAGTCTGGTATATTAATCCTCAAATACTGATCCAATGAAATAGTATAGATAAGAAGCTGGAGAAAATAGAATTTCTTTCTCATTTCCTTTTCTAATCTACTAAAATGATAATCCTCTTTCTTATTTCCCAAGAAATTAGATTTCCAGTCTATTAAGAAAAATTTTCCATTCCATGAAAATACCATATCTATAAATCCCCTCATGAATCCTTCCACAGGATCAAATCTGAGCTGTTCTATCTCATGCGGAATCTCATATTCTTCAATAAGATTCCATTTTTTTAATATTTCTTCTATTTCTTTTGCCTCTATTTTTTTAAGTGGGAAATAGAATTCCATTTCATTTATTCTTTCTTCCTTAGATATCTCTGAAAGACTAAGTCCATCCATATATGGATCAATAGGAATTTCTAAAAGCTCCTTTATATTCTCAAACACTACATCTTCCCATTCCTTATCAAATCCATACTGAGAAAGCTTTGAAGATATAAGATTCCTTATATTTTCATCATTCTTTTCTTCAAAGTCCAAATGCTCAAGTAAATCATGGAAAAATGTCCCTGCCTTTGCACCCTTTGGAAAAGAGAATATATCCATTGAAGGAGAAATTACCTCTTCTTTTTCTTCTTCATCTCTCTGTATGGCGTCTATATCCTGTGCATCTTCTATATAAGATCTGTTTGATACAAGAGAAGAAAAGCTGGTTATTTGCCAAGAGGTATCTATTTCTCCAGAAAAAGTCTTATTTGAGATCTCCTCTTCTTTTATCTTTAAGATCCTTTTTTCTCCCTTAGGTTCAGGAAGCCTGCATATCAAAACATCTTCTTTCATATCCTGAAATATCTCTTTAGGATTCTTTGAAAATAGATAAGACAAGCAAGAATAAGGATTAGTATCCTCATTATAGACCAAATAGCAACAACTCTTTGCCCTTGTAATTGCTACATAAAGAAGCCTTAGATCCTCAGAAAGACTTTCCTTAACTACTAAATCCAAATGCCTTTCTTGTAGATCTGTGCCAAGATCTAATATATAGGATTCATCCTTTTGGGAATGGAATACAAGGGGTCCTCTGGAGAGTTGCCTTTTTTCTATAGAATCCCAGGCAAAGGGGATGAACACAATAGGAAATTCAAGCCCTTTACTTCTGTGTATGGTAATTATTCTTACCGCACTTTCATCACTTTCAAGCCTGAGCTGATATTCTTCCATTTTTGGAATGGATTTCATCTTTTGCATATCAAGCCATCTTATAACTCCTTCCATCCCAAGTATATTTTCCTTCTCGGCCATATGAATTAACTCCATAAGATGGAGGATATTTGTGCATCTTCTTTCTCCATCTTCAAATTTCATAAGTCTCGGAATAACCTGTTCTTTGTTTAAAAAGTGCCTGAACATATTGATAAAACCATATCTTTTCCAAATATTGTGATATTCTTCAAACCTTTTCATAAGATCTTCCCATTCAGATTCATCCATCCTTTCCATTTCTTCACCTTTTATTCCCATTATATCCGT
>JALVZP010000356.1 GCA_027037575.1 Desulfobacterales bacterium
ATCCTCATTCAATAGTTTTTATAATGGGAAAAACCCGTAGAGGAAAAATATGGCAACAGGCAGATTTGTTGTTCAGGAACATCATGCAAGAAAACTACATTATGATTTCAGGCTTGAGATGGGAGGGATCTTAAAGTCCTGGGCAATTCCAAAAGGCCCTTCTATGAATCCAAAGGATAAGAGATTAGCAGTAATGGTAGAAGATCATCCTGTTGAATACATAGATTTTGAAGGAGAGATACCTCCAGGCCACTATGGTGCAGGAAAGGTGTTTATATGGGACAAAGGTGAATATACCTTAGTAGAAGGAGATGACCCATTAAAGGAGCTTGAAAAGGGAAAGCTTGTTTTCAGGCTAAATGGGAAAAAACTAAAAGGAGAGTTTGCTCTTATAAAGATGAAGGGAAAGGATAACAGTTGGTTGCTTATAAAGAAAAAGGATGAATTTGCACAAAAATAAGAGAGGTAAAAGATGCTATTAAGTGAAAAAGATAAGGAGCAGATAAAAAGGTTTGGGATAGATGAGGATTACATATCCTGGCAAATAGAGATGTTTAAAAAAGGAACACCCTATGTAAGGCTTGTAAGACCATGCACCGTTGGAGATGGGATAATAAGGCTTTCAGATGAAGAGGCAAAAAAATATGTTAGACTCTATGAGGAGAAAGCAGGGGATTTAAAAAAAATAAAGTTTGTTCCTGCATCTGGTGCTGCTACCAGGATGTTTAGGGCGCTTTCTCGCTTTTATAATGAAGAGAAAGAGCTTGGAGAGATAATGGAGCTTAAAGAAAAAGGAGATGAGGATGCAGAAGATTTTATCCAATTTATCCAGAATATAAAGAGGTTTGCATTTTATGAAGATCTGAAAAGGGTCCTTGAAGAGAATGGATATGATATAGATCAGCTCCTTTCAGAGGGGAATATAAGACCTATACTTCATTATCTTCTTACAGAAGAAGGGCTAAATTATGCAAATCTTCCAAAAGCGCTTATAAAGTTTCATAAATATCCTGATGGATCAAGGACTGCGTTTGAAGAGCATCTGGTCGAGGCAAGTGGATATGCAATGAATAAAGATGGATGCTATCTTCACTTTACTGTTTCTCCTGAACACAGGGAAAGATTTCAAAGATTCTTCGAGCAAATAAGACATATATATGAGGAAAGGTTCTGCTTTAAATATAAAGTAGAGTTTTCAGAACAAGAACATTCGACAGATACTATCGCTGTTGATATGGAAAATAGGCCATTTAGACTTAAGGATGGAAGTCTTCTTTTTAGACCTGCTGGTCATGGCGCCCTTTTGAAGAACCTAAATTCTATTGATGCTGATATCATCTTTATAAAGAATATAGACAATGTTGTCCCTGATAGGCTAAAGCCTGATATATATTTTTGGAAAAAGGTCCTTGGTGGATATCTTTTAATGATAAAAGAAAAGGTAAAGGATTTTATAAAGAAGGTAAAAGAGGGGAAAAAGATAAATGAAGCAATGGATTTTTGCAAAAGGTATCTTTATAGAAATGTGCCAGAGGGTTTTTCTTTAAAAGAAGAGATTGATTATGTCTTAGATCTTCTTAACAGACCACTTAGAGTATGTGGGATGGTAAGAAATGTAAAGGAGCCTGGAGGTGGGCCATTTTGGATAGAGGATGCAAACGGAAATATATCAATTCAGATAATAGAAGCTGCACAGGTAGATATGTCCTCAAAAGAGCAAAGGGAGATATTTAATTCATCTACCCATTTTAATCCAGTGGACATAGTATGCTCCATTAAGGATGGAAATGGAGAAAAGATTGATCTGTTTAAGTATAGGGATGAAAATGCGGTCTTTATTACTGAAAAATCTAAAGATGGAAAGCCATTAAAGGCGTTAGAACTTCCTGGACTTTGGAATGGAGGTATGGCATATTGGAATACTATATTTATAGAAGTTCCTTCATTTACTTTTAATCCTGTAAAGAAAGTAGTGGATCTTTTAAGAGAAAATCATCAGGGATAGGAAAATGGCAAATAATAAGAAATATGCTCCTTTTGAAGAAGGTATAATAACAATTCATTCTATTGATATCCCCTTATATCATATATCAAAAGAGGACGGGCTGAAAATCCTTAATCTTCCAGTTTATTCACAATCAGGGGACATAATAAGTATCCTTATTTCCCCAAAAGACATAGGAATATTCCAATCCCTTATAAAAGAGGATAATAAAATAGATGAGATTAGATTCTATTCTGATACCTCCTTATTTATTGGAACAGGAATTGTAAGATCTGTATCCCGAATAAAAAGCGGGGCAGAAAAAGGGAATTATCTTATAGAGATGCAGATTAAATAAAGATTTTGGCATCTACTATCCATGCACCTTCGCTATTTAAGATAACAGGATTAAGATCCATCTCTTTTATCTTAGGAAATTTTATACAAAGAGTAGATATTGCAATCATTACATCTAAAAATTTATCTAAGAAGTCCTTAGGGACTGATTTTGCTATCTTTGTCCTTCTAAAAATATATTCTGCTTCCTTCCTATTAAATGGAATCATAATAGGCTCTATGTCTCTATATAGCTCTACATCTGTTCCTCCTTTTCCAATCATCATAATATGCCCAAATTTTGGGTCTTTTTTTACCCCAATAAAAAGTTCTATTTCTCCCTCAATCATTTCCTGGAAAAGTATGGCTATAATTTTTTCTTTTGGGATTTTTGAAGAGATTTCCTTATACGCCTTATTTAATTCATCAGGATTCCTTATTCCAAGCCTTATTAATCCTTCCTTTTTCTTATGAGAGATATGTTTTACTTCAAATTTCATACAAACAGGGGCTTTAAGTTCCTTGAATACCTTTTCTGCCTCAAAATCTTTCATGTCTTTAATAATCAAATACTTGGGAACATTTAAGGAAATAGATTTAATTACATCGAATGCTTTATATGAAAGATATCCTGTTGTTTCCATGTCTTCAAAAATCTTTTCTATCTTATTTAAAGAATCCCTGCTAATTTTTATAAAATCTGGATTTTTCTTTCTTAAGTCTTCTAATTCCTTATTTCTCATGCAAATATTAAGTGCCTCAAATGCCCTTTCAGGATGATTAAATGCAGGAAGAAAAATATTTTTTGTTAGATCCTCCACCTTATCTCTTCTATAATCACCAATTACCCAGGAAATCACAGGTTTCCTGTAATCCCTTTTGGATATAACCTTGCCTATGGTCTTCAGGGTAGGGATCCCATTTATACAAAAAACAATATCTACGTTTTTATCCTCAAGCATTATATTTAGTGCCTCTGTATATACTTTTCTGTAACCATGTCTGAAGCTTGCAGACATTATATCTAATGGATTGGATGGGCTATAATAATCAGGATATATCTCTTTTGCCCTGATTATACTTCTTTTAGAAAGATTTGCTAATAAAAATCCATTTTCTTCAATTGAATCTAAACAGATGATTCCAGCCCCTCCAGACGGTGTAATTATCCCCACCCTTTTCCCTTCAGGAATCTCTTTTAACTTTAAAAATAGATAAACTACATCTTCCAGCTGCTGAGTAGACTCTACAGGGATAATGCCAAGTCTTTCAAAAAATGCCTTATATATCATGTAATCACCTGCAATAGAGCCAGAATGAGATATTATTGCCTTTGCTGCCTGTTTTGATCTTCCTGATTTAAATGCAATAATTGTTTTTTTTAAAGATTTTTTCTTTAAGACCTCCCAGAGAGATAAAGGATCTTTTAGCTCTTCAATATGAATTGCAATGATCTCTATTTCTGAATCATCTAATAGATCTGAGATAATTTCAGAAAATCCTATATCACAGCCATTTCCAATATCTATGGACTTCCCAATATATAGATGAGAGAATCCTTGCACAAATAAGCCAGATTGACCAATAAAGGCAATTGGTGCTACCTTTGAAGATACAGGAACAAAGGATGTAGTGAAATGAGAATAGTGATTTACTACACCCATAGAATTTGGGCCAAGAATCCTGATTCCAGTCTCTTTGTGTATGTTTAAAATTTCATCTTGAAGTAGCTTCCCTTTCTCGTCTGCCTCTGCAAATCCATCACTTATTATTATGGCTATCTGAATACCCTTTTCTGCACAGTCTCTAAGTATGGATGGAACACGCTCCCTTGAAACCATTATGACTGCAAGGTCAGGTGTTTCAGGTATGTCTCTGACATTTTTATAGCATTTGTGTCCCAATATCTCATTTGCTAATGGGTTTACAGGATATATCTTTCCTTTATAACCAAAATCCAGAAGTACCTGAAGTGGATTTAATGCCCCTTTACCTGTTTTTCTGCTAACACCTATTAATGCAACCGAGGAAGGAGAGCAGAGGTTTTCTGTTAAATTCATTTCCTTACTTAATCTTCTATATCAAGCTTTATGATTTTTGCTACCTTCTTTTCCAATATTTCTACCTCTTTTACTATAATCTCCAAGTATTTTTTATTTGGATCATTATCAGGAAGTTTCTTATAAACTCTTTTTGCAAACCCACCTATTACTGTTAATGAATTTCTTAGATCATGGGCAACCCTATTTGCAATCTTTCCCATAGCTGCATGTCTCTCTATCTCAAGTAGTCTCTTGTGTGTTCTTTCTAATTCGGCCGTTCTTTCTCTGACCTTCCTTTCAAGTTCTAAATTGCTCATATTTAATTCCTCATAAAGCTTTGCTATTTTTATTGCTATACCTATTTCATTTGCAATTATATATATGGCATCACTGTATCTTATGTGAAAGTAACCCTTTTTTTTAGAGGCAGTTACAAGTATTCCTATGACACTATCTTCCAGTATTATAGGAGTAAGGGCAAAAGATTTCATATTTTCAGGGACAGGAACAATCTTTCCACCATCTGCCTTCTTTGTCTCCTCCTCTATATCATTTACAATAACAATCCTCTTTGTTTCAAAACATTTCTTTGTATAAGGGTCATTCAGTGTCTTTATTTTCTCATAATAATTTCCTCCCATACAAACACACTTTTTTATCTTCATATGATCATCTACATCAAATAAGACAATAGCACAGAGATCAAATTTGTATTCTTTAGTAAGAAGCTGAACAATTCCTTTCAAAAGCTCATGGAGCTGAAGATGGGAAGATAAAAGACGAGTTATCTCAAATAGTACTCTTAATTTTTGCTTGCTTTCTTTATATTTTTTTTCTAACTCGCTTAGTTGAGTTAATAAATTTTTTAGAACCATGTTATATTTCTAATATTGAAAATAGAACAAAGTCAATAAAAAAAGGGTTGGCCTTGAAAAGGCCAACCCTCTTACCAACTAAGTAAGGCGGCGACCGGATTCGAACCGGTGAATAACGGCTTTGCAGGCCGCTGCCTTAGCCCCTTGGCTACGCCGCCTTAAAGCGGGAAACGGGACTTGAACCCGCGACCACCACGTTGGCAACGTGGTGCTCTACCACCTGAGCTATTCCCGCCTGTCTTTTGTATTTTATACATTATTTTTCCAATTTGTCAATTAGTTGTCGGGGTCCAATCCCAGATAGGTATAGAGATATTTACCACCTGGAGGGGGAGATAATAAAGAGAAAGGAGGCTGCCCACCTCATCCTTGATATAATGAAGAAAATGGATATAACCTGGGAAAGGAAAATAAAAGCACTACCAGGATGGGAGGGCAACCTATGACAGA
>JALVZP010000357.1 GCA_027037575.1 Desulfobacterales bacterium
ATTCATCATTTGCTGGAGTGTCTGTAAGTCTTCTCATATCTGTTCCATCTGGATTTATTGTGCATATATCAAAGCTACTGTCCAGCATACAGGAATATGCGATCCTATTTAAAGAAGACCAGGATGGATCTGAATTATACTTTCCCTCATATGTAATCCTTTCTATAGAACCTGAAGAAAGGTCGTATACATAAATCTGTGGAGAACCAGACCTATTTGATACAAATGCAATCTTCTTTCCATCAGGAGAAAAGCAGGGATCTGTGTCTATTCCCCAATACCTTGTGATTCTTTTTAATATCTTTCCATTAGTATCCATTAGATATATATCCGGATTTCCCCTGATACTGAGAGTTACTGCTATCATCTTTCCATCAGGAGACCATGATCCTGATACATTTAACCCTCTTCTTTTGGATATGATTCTATCTTTCCCTGTCTCAATATCCCTGAGATATAGAACCTGTCTCTTTCCTATGTAGGATGTGTAGATCAGCCTCTTTCCATCAGGAGAGAGTCTTGGAAGAAGGCTTATACTTTTATAAAATGTAATCTGCCTTAGATTATACCCATCATAGTCTGCAATATATATCTCTTTGTGCCCTGTCATATTGCTTACAAATGCAACCTTTGTTGTGAATATTCCTGGCTCTCCTGTAAGGGCCTTTAAAAGCTGATTGTCAAGCTTATGAACCAAGAATCTGATATCCTTTATCTCTCCGAGTATCCTCTTTGCCATAATCTGCTTTGCCCAATATACATCATATGCCCTCATTTCAATAAGTATACTTCTGCTTATAGTCCTGTATCTTCCAACAATAAGAAGCTCTGCTCCTATAGCAGACCAGTCCTTTAAGTTAAGATTCTTTAGATCTACTTTATTTGTTAGAAATGCTGATTTTTCTATAATAGAAAAATATCCACTTAATCTCAGATCATTTTCTACTATATTTGCAAGCTTATCTTTTAAATCAGCCCTTTTTTCTTCCTCTTCCATAGGAGAAAAATCCGGCACAGCAACCTTTAGCTTTCTTATGGCAGGGGCATTTATATCTATATAGAGGATACAAAATCCATCTTTTAGGAAAATGCCTAAGAAAATAAGAATAAAACTAAAAGCCAGTAAGCTCTGATAAATTAAATCTGACCTCAATCTTTTCATAGCTTTTTTTATATCCCTCCGGAAAAGGTGGAAGAGGATTTGATTTTTTTATTGCCTTTATCACTGAATTGTCAAATATAGCATCATTGGATCTCTTTTTAAACCAAAACCTTACGATCTTTCCATCTTTCTTTACCAGAAGTATCACTATTGCTTCCAAGTTTCTTTTTCCTGGATTAAGCAAGGCATATGGATATACCCAATTGCTCTTTATCCTGTTTTCTACCTGAAGCTTATAAAGGCTAAGGCTCAGCCCTTCTACTGTTCCTTCTCCCACACCTTCTACCTTCTTTTTTTCTATCCTCTTTTTTATCTTCTCTATTGCCTCCTCTATCCTGTATTTCTCCTCCCTTTTCACCTTTGCCTTTATTTTTGCTATTGCCCTTTCAATAATCCTTTCTTCCTTTATCTTTCTTCTTATCTTTATCCTCTTTTTTGGGATAACAATCTCCTTTCCTTTTAGAACCT
>JALVZP010000358.1:0-488 GCA_027037575.1 Desulfobacterales bacterium
CCCTATCTGTCCCCCAATCTATTCCAAAAAAGACATCTTCTATTAATCCCTTCATCCCTATAAGACAATATCCTCCATCCTCACTTGGCCCAATGACAATCTCATATCTTTCAAGCCTATTAAATGCCTCCTCTATGTATTCTGCGCTTAGCTTGTATATATCAGTTCCTATGAGAACAATCTTCTCATATCCCCTTCTTATTCCCCACTCTATTGCATCCCTCATAGATCTTCCAAGATCATCATCAGATTGAGGAACAAATATTATGTCCCTTCCAAGCCATCTTCTAAGAAGCTCCTTTGATCCTCCCTTATAAAAAAATGCAATATCTGATATGTATGAGATCCTCCTTGCCTCCTTAACAATATCCTCTGTAAGCCTTCTCTGTAGATCTGCAGAACCTACAGGGCCTAAATGTGGGATAAGTCTTGTCTTTACCTTTCCAGGAAGGGGATACCTCCCAAATATTATTAATAGAGAGGACAGG
>JALVZP010000358.1:498-1628 GCA_027037575.1 Desulfobacterales bacterium
GGACAGGCCTTTCCAATACATTCTCTGTTCAGTTCCTTCTGCTCACAGCTTAGTTTGTATTCTGCCTTTAGCCCTATTGGCAGATATCTTTCTGAAAGTTCTGCTGCCTTTTTCAGTGCAAGGTAGGAATCCCTTTGACAGCATCTTGCTGCCTTAAATCCTGCAATCTCCTTCAGTGCCTCAAGTGTTGCATTCTGGGCTATCTTTCTTTCCTTTGGGGTAAGAGGAGTAGCTCCCAATATTATGCTAAATGCGATCCCAACTCCAATAGCAGCACCGCATGCTCCCATAAATGCACAGTATCCACCAGTTACTGAATTTCCCCTATCAATACCTGTCTGGATTGAGAGGTCATCTATCTCTCCACCAAGATTCCTGTATGTAGCAAGTATAATACCAGGAACAATTGCATGATGTTCTGGCCCATGCATGGGGATACGGGGATGAGAACGTATTACCTCAAGTAGCCTTATCATGTCTGTCTCTTTTGTGTTCAGGCAGATAGACTCTATTATCTCCTTTGCATCTCCTTTATGGCATTCATCACATACATAGTGCCCATTTTCACAAATGCTGTTTGTAAGGAAAGTTCTTTGACAAAAAACACATCTTAGCTCAACCTGCTTGGGAAGATATGTAACTGGTGCTCCACAAAGGAGGCATCCATTATTAGATATATCTGAGACAACAGGGCTTATCAGACCTTCAGGCATACAGCAGCATGTGTTTTCTGCCTCTATGTTTGTAACATTCCCATATTCATCCAAGACAAAGACCTGATCCCCAAGTAGATCTGCATCATCTTCTGATATCTGAGATACCTCTCCTGCATAGAGGATATCTCCCTTTTGTGTAACAATATATGGAAGTGGCCCCCTATAGATTGCCCTTACCTTTTTATCTGATCTTGGCTTTTTTGCCTGAAATGTCAGGGAATAGAAGATATGTCCCTGAACCTCCCTATAGGGAAATCTCTTGATCAAAGTAAAGCTACTAAAGCCTGTTTCATATATGATAGACATAAGATGCCTCTGTGTTAGAGCACCTGCAATACATTCTCCACGAAGGGTTTCATCATTTTTTATAGAAGGATCAGGCTCTTCTTCACATACCACATCTGATATAACAAG
>JALVZP010000359.1 GCA_027037575.1 Desulfobacterales bacterium
CAGATGAGGTATGCAGGCGAGTAGAGGAGATATATGACAGGCTTCCAAGAAAGGAGATATTTGAAGAATCCCTTTCTAAATACTCTTATGTGCTTATTGCAGAGGATATAGATGAGGCAATAGAGTTTTCAAATGAATATGCACCAGAGCATCTTCAGATAATGACAAAGGATCCATTCTTTATACTTCCAAGAATAAGGAATGCAGGATCTATCTTCTTGGGACATTACTCACCAGTTCCTGTAGGAGATTATGCATCTGGAACAAATCATGTTCTTCCTACATCAGGTGGAGCAAGGATGTTTTCTGGGCTTTCTGTAGATGATTTCCTTAAAAAATCTACTTTTCAGTATCTAAGTAGAGATGGTCTTAAGAAGCTAAAGGATATAGTAGTTGATCTTGCAAAAGAGGAAGGGCTTCCAATGCATGCAGAATCAGTTAAGGTAAGATTTAGGGATGAGGATAAATAAAGGAGTATTAAAGAAATTAAAGGAGATTGTTGGAAAAAAAGGATACTTAGATTCCACATCAGATCTTATCTCTTATTCCTATGATGCAACAACAGATTGGCAGGCATTCCCTGATATAGTGCTTCTTCCAGAAAATAAGGAGCAGATATCAGAGATAATGAGGATTGCATATGAGAATGAGATACCTGTTACTGTAAGGGGAGCAGGAACAAATGTAAGTGGTGGATCAATCCCTATAAAAGGTGGAATACTTCTTTGCACAACAAGGATGAACAGGATATTAGAGCTGGACAAAGAGAATCTGTTTGTAAAGGTCGAGGCAGGAGTTGTATTAAATGATCTCTATGAATTTTTAAAAAAACATAATCTTTTTTTTCCACCAGATCCTCAAAGCTATCTTGCTGCAACAGTTGGAGGATGTATAGCAGAAAATTCTGGTGGCCCTTATGCAGTAAAATATGGAGTATTTAAGCACTATATATTAGGTCTTACAGTTGTCCTTCCAGATGGAATGATTATTGAGATGGGAGGAAAAACAGTAAAGAATGTTACAGGATATGATCTTCCACAGCTTATATGTGGTTCAGAAGGAACACTTGCAATTGTTGCTGATGCGACACTAAGGGTCCTTCCAGCTCCTCCTTCAAGAAGGACAATAGTTGCTGTATTCAAAGATGTTATTGGTTCAGGAAGGGTGGTTTCAAGGATCCTATCAGAGGGGATAATACCTGCAAAGATAGAGCTAATAGATAATTGGGTAATAAGAAGGATTGAGGAGATAGATCCTGTAGGATTTCCCTTAGATGCTGAATCTGTTCTTCTGTTTGAAGTAGATGGAAGTGAGGAGGCAGTAAATAGGGAAGCAGAAAGGATAGCTGATATATGCAGAAAAGAAGAGACAATTTTAGATTTAAGGATTACAAAGGATGAAAAGGAGGCAGAAAAATACTGGAATGCAAGAAGAAAGGGATTTTCTGCTATATATGGTTATTCAAGGACTGTCCTTGCAGAGGATGTAACTGTCCCACCAAGCAAACTTCCTGAGCTGATAAAAAAGATTAAGGAGATTGAGAAAAAATATGGTCTTACAATTGTAATTATTGGACATGCAGGAGATGGGAATCTTCATCCAAGTATCCTCACAGACAGAAGCAATTT
>JALVZP010000360.1 GCA_027037575.1 Desulfobacterales bacterium
GTTGCCGATCTATACACAATACTTGCAAATGCACCTGATGGTCCTTCTTTCTTTATTGTAGAAAGAGGAACAGAAGGCCTTTCTCCAGGAAGACACGAGGACAAGCATGGAATAAGGGCATCTGATACCTGTGGTCTCATATTAGAGGATCTGTATGTTCCAAAGGAGAATCTGGTTGGGCTTAAGGAAGGAGAAGGACTAAAGCAGGCAAATGAGGTATTCGGATATACAAGGCTTATGGTCGCAACATTTGGGCTTGGTGCAATTACAGCAACACTTGAAAGGGTAATAAGATACTCCAAACAGAGGGTCCAGTTTGGAACAACACTTTCAGAAAAACAGGGATATACACACAAGTTTATAGTTCCACATGCAGTAAGATTAGAGGCAGCAAGGGCATATGTTGAAAGTGTGGCAAGAAGGCTCGATTCTGGGGAAAAGGGGCTTCAGACAGAAGGGTCAATTGCAAAGTATTTTGCATCAGAGGCAGCAGATGTAGCTACAAATGATGGGATTCAGGCACTTGGTGGATATGGATATATGAGGGAATATGAAGTGGAGAAGATAAAGAGGGATACAAAGATACTGACAATATACGAGGGAACAAGTGAGATACAGAGGAGCATAATCTCTACCTTCAGGATGAGAGATAGCATGAGATCAAAGGGAGAATTTTATAACAGAATGGCAGAATCACTTAATGGTTTAAGAGAGGATACAGGATCGAAGATCCTGGCAGAAGGAATAGGCCTTTTGAATGACATGATCTTTCAGATAAGGAAGAATAAGCTTACAAAGCAGCAGCATGTGATGTTTTTGCTTGCGGATATGATTACATGGTGTGAGATTGCAGATTCCCTATGTCATAAGGCAAATAGCTATGATGGATCTCAAGGAATATCAAGGGAGTTTATGGATGCCTCATCCAGGCTATTTGTAAAAGAGGCAATCGAGAAGCTCTATATAAACGGAATGACCATTGCCTATGGATGTGAGAAAGAGATGAAGGATGTTGGAGAAAGGGCAAAAGAGCTTGGAAATACAAATATTCTCAGGTCTTACTTAGAGGACATGGATTTGATTTCGTCTGAACTTATAGGTAAAATATAAAAAAACAAATAAAATTTTGATTAAATTTTTTTGCTATGAGGACATTGCAGAGGAGAAAGAAAAAGAAGGAAAAGGAAATGTTCTTAGGAAGTCCTATTGTTGATCCTTCTCTAATGGAGGACTTGGAAAGGATTAATGCGCCTGTTGATAAGACTTTTAAGCCTGATCCGTTCCAGCTTGAGGCAATTAGTCTGATCAAGGAATTTGATGTGCTCGTTTGTGCTCCAACTGGATCTGGAAAGACATGGATTGCTGAAAAGTGTATTGAGATGTATCTTAAGGAAGGGAAAAGGATATGGTATGCCTCTCCTCTTAAGGCACTTTCAAATTCCATATACACCCAGTTCATACAAAAGTTTGGTCCTTATAAGTGTGGAATAATTACAGGAGACAGAAAAGAGAACCCTGATGCACCAATAATTGTTGGGACAACAGAGATACTCAGGAATCAGCTCTATGATGTAATGCACCAGGGAACAAGCCTTGATGCGGATCTGATAATAATGGATGAGG
>JALVZP010000361.1 GCA_027037575.1 Desulfobacterales bacterium
GTGCTACAGACATGGTCTTTGTCCCACCGGTATAATTTGCAATAATGCGGATATTTTCATCTTTAAATCGTTCTTTTATTTCTCTTGCAAGCTCTGTGATCTTTTCATAGCAGTATCTAAAATCATCAGGGTCATCTAACTGCCATTTTTGATATTGGCTATTTTTAAGACCTACTTGTTCTACAATACTGGGAGATTCTTCTTCACATGGTTTTCCTGGACCATCCACAGTAATTTGACTACCCTTGCTTCCTGATGAACAGATAAAGTATACAAAGTCAGGTCTTTCTTTGAGGATAGCGTTTACAATTGGTCTACACGAACCACCAACTGTAAGAATAAGAATTGTATACATCTTGGCTTCTCCTTTTTATTTACTCAAATATGCCATATCCTAAGGATGTTTTTGCTCCTATGCCTGATTCTTTTAATGCGTCTTCAAGCCAATTTTTTGCTTTTTCCAAAAGCTCCTTTTCTTTTGAGGCAAGAAGAAACTGAAATTTTGTATTCTCTACTGTGAGGAATTTTATAGGTCTTGGATTTTGCCAGTCTGTGGGAAATTCTCTTCCTTCGTAATAGTCAGGATAATGGGGATTCATGATATCTATGGCAAGATGTATGTCCCCTACAGGATATGCATCAAAGAAGATAACTTTTCCTTGTTCTTCCTGAGTACCAAAAATTTTTTTAAAGTCTTCATCCTTTTCTAATGCCTCTTTTTCTTTTCCCTCAAAATATTCTTGAATCACCCAATGTCTTGTTACACCTTTTACTGCACTTGCTGGAATATATGGGATTCCATATATGTGATGGAATGTCATGGAAGTTTCATATGGATGAGTTCCTCCCAAGCCAATTACAAGACGCCATTTCAATTCAGCTTCAATTGGAGGATTTAATACCTTATATCCAAGATTTTCTAAGTTGTTCACGATAGACTTTAGTCTCTCAAAGATAAAAAATTCTCTTTTTTTTATCTCCTCATTTATCTTCTCTGTTTCATTTTTTACCAGTTGTAAAAACTTGTCTTTGTTGTTTTCTTCATTTCCTTTAATTTCCTCTGTGTTATAAGCATAAGGGATTAGTCTTGCGAATATCAGTGCTGGATTTAGAACGACTTTATCTGATATTTTGTAATGCCAGTCTTTTTGCTCCTCTTTTCGTTTTTTTCTGTTAAATTCATACTCTCCAATTTTATTAATAAGCCTTCTCAAAATACCTGAGGTATCACAAGGATTACAGAACTTGTAGTTTTCTTCAAATTTTGTCTTCATAACTATTCTCCCTCTATCATTCCTTCAGCAAACCTTCTAAGCCAATTCAAAAAGGCTAAAATTTCCTGATTTGCGTGTTTATATTTTGGAGATTCCATAGAGATGACCCATTCTGTCAGATCTGATATTTCCTGAGGCATAGAGATCATAGTAGTAACTTCACTTTTCATATAAGCTGTTAAATGAGTATAGATTAGTTCGTAGGCATTTGCTTCTTTTGACTTTGATTTTATAAAAGCAAGAGTCTGTCCTAATCCATTTGAAAGTATCATCTGAGGAATCCTTCTGGAGTAAGATTTATAGTCCTTACGAAGACTTTCCCAGAAGCTTAGAACTTTCTTTT
>JALVZP010000362.1:0-348 GCA_027037575.1 Desulfobacterales bacterium
TTTCTGGAACAGGACTTGATCCTGTAACAGAGAGGATAGAAGCAGATCATATCATCCCATATCCAGATATACCAAATTTTCCTGTATCTACAGTAAAAGGACATAGAGGGACACTTAGGATAGGAAGGATTAGGGGAAGATCTGTTATTGCAATGGAAGGAAGATTTCATCTGTATGAAGGATATCCTCCTGAGCAGGTAGTATTCCCAATTAGGGTTATGGCACTTCTTGGAATTAAGTATCTTCTTATCTCAAGTGCAGCAGGAGGACTTAATCCACTCTTTGAGACAGGAGACCTCATGCTTATAACAGATCACATAAATCTTATGGGAAGAAATCCCCTTGTTG
>JALVZP010000362.1:358-1615 GCA_027037575.1 Desulfobacterales bacterium
GTCCAAGGTTTCCAGATATGACAGAGCCTTATGATATGGAGATTCAAGGGATTGTTGAAAAAAAGGCATTAGATCTAATGATTCCATTAAAAAAAGGGGTATATGTAGGAGTTCTTGGGCCAAACCTTGAAACAAGGGCAGAGACAAGATTTTTGAGACTGATAGGAGCAGATGCAGTTGGGATGTCAACTGTTATGGAGACAATTGCTGCAGTTCATTCAGGAATAAAGGTTTCTGCCATTGCTGTTATTACAAATATGAATCTTCCAGACAGGATGGAAAAGAGCTCTTTGGATAAGATAATATCTGTTGCAAGAGAAGGTGGAAAGAAGCTTGCAATCCTTTGGGAAAATGTAGTAGGGGAGCTTCCATGAAGTTTAGCCTTGTCATAAAAAATGGCCTTGTCCTTACGATGGATAAGGAAAATAGAGTGATTGAAAATGGCTTTATTGGTATATCAGAAAATAGGATAAGCTATGTAGGAGAAGAGCCTGAGGAGTTTGATTCTGATGAAATAATTGATGCAAAGGGAGGAATTGTTCTTCCTGGTCTTATAAATGCACACACCCATGTCCCTATGAGTCTCTTTAGAGGAATTGCAGAGGATATTCCATTAAAGAAGTGGCTTGAGGAATATATCTTTCCCATAGAAAAAAGACTTAGTCCAGATCTTGTCCGTGTTGGATCTATGCTTTCGTGTGCTGAGATGATTATGTCAGGAACTACTACATTCTGTGATATGTATCTGTTTGAGGATGAAGTAGCAAAGGTGGCAAAAGAAGCAGGGATGAGATGCCTTATAAGTGAAGGACTTTTTGACTTTCCTTCTCCAAGCTATGGAGATATAGAAAATGGATATAGATGGACAGAGGAGCTTATAGAAAAATGGAAGGATGATCCATTGGTAAATGTAGCAGTAGGGCCTCACACACCCTATACATGCTCAGAAGATACCCTGAAAAGATCAAAGGAGATTGCAGAAAAGTATGATGTTCCTATTATGATTCATGTCTCAGAGACAAAGGAGGAGGTAGAGGAGATAAGAAGAAGGTGTGGGCTTACTCCCATAGGATATCTGGAAAGGATTGGGCTTCTTAGTCCAAAGCTTATTGCCGCACACTGTGTCTATTTAGATAAGGATGATATGGAGCTTTTAAAGAGATATGATGTGAAGGTGGTTCATAATCCTGAATGCAATATGAAGCTTGCATCTGGAATTAGTCCTGTTCCTGATATGATAGGTATGGGGATATGTGT
>JALVZP010000363.1 GCA_027037575.1 Desulfobacterales bacterium
GAGGGTTTGTAGATTATGGGGAGAGTTTAGAGAATGCAGCAATAAGGGAGGCAAAGGAAGAGACAGGACTTGATGTGAAGCTTAAGTATCAGCTTGGTGCATATTCAGATCCAAACAGGGATCCAAGGTTCCATACAATTTCTGTAGTCTTTGTTGCTCAAGCAAGGGGAAGACCAGTAGCAGGAGATGATGCAAAGGAAATAGGGATATTTAATAAGGATAACCTTCCAAAACAGCTTGCATTTGACCATGCAAAGATCCTGAGTGATTATTTCAGAGAAAGGGAAAAAAGAGATAGATGAAAAAAAGGTCAGTATTAGTTGCCTTCTTTATACTGCTTTTCTGTGTGTCTTCTATCCTTTTTGGCTTTTGGATCCTTATAAACAAACCTTCCTTTCAAAGAAGAGTAATTAGTAAGATTTCAAAAAGGATAGGCTATAATATTCAGATAGATTCAATAAAGATAAGCCTTTTTCATGGTATAGGTATAAGGGTTAATGGATTGGCCATTAAGAAAGAGGGCTTTGATTTTTTATGTAAGAGGATATTTTTGATCTATAAGCTTTCTAAGCTTATAAAGAGAAATCCTTATCCAGAAAATATCATCTTAGAAGAACCAGATCTTCTTGTAAAAAAAGAAAAAGCTTCTTCTAAAAAGAAATTTTCCATTCAAAAGGTTTTTCCTTTACTCCTTTCTTTCAGATCTATTTCTATAAAAAACGGAAGTATTTCCATACAGACATTTCCATTAAAGATAAGGGCATTTAATCTTTTATTAAAAAAAACAAACCAGAATTCCTTAAATATTTCAGGACTTAATTTTTATGTAAAAATAAAAAGGTCTTCTATTCCTTTTCATGCAAAAGGAAACATTTGGATAAAGGATAAAGGAAAGGTTAAGGCAGTATTTGACTCAGAATTAAAAAATTTTCCTCTCAGTTTGATAAAGGAGGAGGATGCAATTTATTTTCTTAAAGGAAGACTTTCTGTAAAAAGCGAGATAAAAATAGAGGATCAAAAAATATATTTTCATGCCTTCCTTCATTTAGATAACCCAGATTTTGTAATAGTGGGAAATGATAATCAAAAAAAGATCTATAGGTTTCCATACCTAAATCTTTGCCTTGATGGAAATCTTTTTAAAAAGAGATTTATTTTTCATTCCTTTAAAATCCTTGCAAATGGCTTAGAACTTGATGGAAATGGGAAGATGATACTCTCCAGGGAATCTCCCTATATTTCTGTTAATATCAAATCAGATGAAATGAATATCGCCATGTTTAAAAAGATATTTCCCTCCTGTTTTCTCCCTAAATGGTTTGAAAACAGGCTTCTTCCTATTTTAAAAACAGGTAAAATGAGGAATATACTATTTTCCCTTAAAGGGACGACAGATCAGATAAAGAACCTGGATATGCCACAAAATAAAAAGGTTATCTCAGGAAGTCTTGTAATGGATAGACTCCTGGTCTTTCCAAAGGGGGCAGGGTCTGAGCTGAAGGATATAACTGGAGAGGTGATATTAAAAGATGGAAATCTCTTAATAAAGCACATAAAGGCAGCTCTTTCCTCTTCAAATATAGAAGATGCTGATATAACGATAAAGGAT
>JALVZP010000364.1 GCA_027037575.1 Desulfobacterales bacterium
ATCCAGCACTACGGCCAATCTCTTACCATATCTACGAAGGGAGAGAATAGGGACTGTCTCCAGGACTTCTATGGATTCTGCATCAAGGGTTTCATCTCTGAGACAGAAGATCTGTGTTCCACTGCCAGGCCATCTTGATTGCACCTTTAGGGCTAAGAGGAGCTTATCTCCCTGTATAATGCGAATTCGATAGGGAAAACGCTTATTGTCTATACGTTCCAGAATCCACAGCCTTTGTTGTGCCATGTCCTGAAACCTTTTTTGCTATGGATTATACCAGTTCTTTACTGATAATATCAGCTAACCCCTGTGGGGAGATATGTCAATATCTCCATACCTATCTGGGTAATAGAGCCTAGCAATACTTGACATATAGGTTTCCTTTTTTGTATTGAAAATGAAGATATGCAATAGGATGTTTTCTAAAAAATATTCAAGGAGGACCCAATGGGGGAGGAAAAGGCATTAGCAGGATTAAGGGTTTTAGATCTTGCAAATAATATTGCAGGATCTTATTGTGGAAAGCTTTTTGCAGATTTTGGGGCAGATGTAATAAAGGTAGAGCCTCCAAAAGATGGAAATCCTCTCAGGAAAAGAGTTCCATTTTATAAAGATGAGAAAGACAAGGAAAAGAGCGGAATGTTTTTCTATTTAAATACCAATAAAAAGAGTATCACCCTGGATATTACAAAGAAGGAAGGAGCAGATGTATTTAAGAAGCTGGTAAAGGATGCAAACTTGATAATCGAAGACTTTGAGCCTGGAAAGATGAAAGAGCTTGGACTTTCCTATGATGATCTGAAGCAGATAAATCCAGATCTTGTTATGATATCTATTACATGGTTTGGCCAGGATGGTCCCTATAAAGACTATAAGGCCACTAATTTTACTGCATATGGATTGGGTGGTGCAATGTATGTTATGAGACCTACAAAATGGCCAGATATAAGACCAGCAGTTCTTGGTGGTTATCAGGCAGAATACACAGCAGGGCTTATCGGATACATTACTTCTATGGCAGCTCTTGCTATGGGAAAGAGTGCATGGATTGATCTCTCAGTTATGGAGGCAGTTACAAGCACACTTACAGGTATAATGGGAGACTATGCCTATCTTGGATTCTATAGAAGGACACTTCCATGGGCAATACATGGATTTCCTACTCAGGAAAACTATCCATGTAAAGACGGTTATGTAAACCTTACTCCTGGAATTGGTGGAACCCAGGCAATTGCAGAACTTATTGGAAAGCCAGAAGAGAAGGATAATCCACTCCTTGTAAAGGCAGGTGCAAGGGTAAAAGAGCCAGAAAAGTTTGAGGCATTAATCCTCCCTTGGCTGAAAGAACACACAAAGTGGGAGATTACGGAGAAGGCACAAAAGCTAAGGCTTGCGTTTGCTCCAATACTTAGCCCGGGAGAACTATTTGATGATCCTCAGCTTAAGGAAAGAGAATTCTTTGCAAAGGTAAATCACCCTGAGATGGATGAAGTAACATATGCAGGTGCTCCAGCAAAGCTGAGTGAAACTCCATGGAAAGAAGGAAGGGCACCCCTTTTAGGAGAGCATACAAAGGAGGTATTAAGTCAGGCAGGTTATTCTGAAGATGAGATAAATGCCCTTAAGGAAAAAGGAATTGTTTAAATTAGGAGGGAGAAAAATGGCATATAAGATATTAGAGGGAATAAGGGTAGTTGATCTTACCACAGTATATGCAGGGCCTATGGGGACAAGGATGCTTGCAGATCTTGGTGCAGAGATAATAAAGATTGAGTCTCCAAACAGGCCTGATCTATTTACAAGGATGACAGCATATCCTGATAACGAACCTCCTGAAAAGGAAAACTGGAATGCAGGAGGATATTTCCATTTCCTGAATGCAGGAAAGCTTGGGATAAGCTTGGATCTGAGCACAGAAAAGGGAAAGGAGATATTTAAGAAGCTTGTAAAGATAAGTGATATAGTAATGGAGAACTTCTCTCCAAGGGTAATGGATAATCTTGGACTTGGATATGAGGAGCTAAAGAAGGTAAAGCCAGATATCATAATGGTTTCCATGAGTGGACTTGGTCACTATGGACCACTTAGGGACTATTACATGTATATGACTGGAATGGAAGGAATGTCTGGACTTACCTATATTACAGGGCATCCAGAATATCCTCCACTTCTCTCTAACTATGCATATGGTGACTGGATGCTGGGAGTAACAGGTACTGCTGCTGCACTTACTGCCCTTTACTACAGAAAGAAGACAGGAAAAGGGCAATACATAGATGTTGCTGGAAGAGAGGCAATTGTAGTTCATATTGGTGATGTGATTATGGACTATACCTTAAATGGAAGGGTAAAAGAAAGGGAAGGAAATGCCCATCCAGAGATGGCTCCACATGAATGCTACAGATGTAAGGGAGAAGACTCCTGGATAAACATTGCAATAGAAAATGAAGATCAGTGGAAGGCACTCTGTAAGCTTATGGGAAAAGAGGAGCTGAAGGATGATCCAAGATTCTCTAATATGGAGGCAAGGATAAAGAACAGGGATGAGCTTAATAAGATAATTGAGGAGTGGACAAGCCAATATGATCATATAGAGCTTATGGAGATACTTCAGAAGGAAGGCATCCCATCAGGTGCAGTCCTTACAATGAAGGAGGTATTCCTGAATCCACATCTTATTCAGAGGGGATTCTTTGAAGTTATTGATCACGGAAAGGATGTTGGAAAAAGGCCTATTGGAAAGCAGATGCCAGCAAAGTTTGTTGGATATGAAAGCTATGTTCCAAGCAGGGCACCAAAGTTTGCACAGCACAATGAATATGTATTCTGTGAGCTTCTTGGAATAAGCAAAGATGAGCTTAAGAAATTAGAAGAAGAAAAGGTAATTGGAACAATTCCAAGATTTCCACCAGGAAGACCAACAAGGCTTGATCTTATACAGAAGCAGGTTGGGAAAGGTGCAGGATTCGTTGATCCTAATTATTTGGAAGAGCTTAGAAAGGCATTTGGTGAGGACATAGGAAAAAAGTAAAAATCTTTAAGGAGGTATTATAATGGCAGAACCAGAAAAGGTAGAAAAAGGGAAATTAGCAGAAGGTAGACTTACTCCTGAGCTTATTAAGGAGATGGAAGGTAAAAAAGGCCTTATCCTGAGGATAGATAACTATATCAACAATGTAGATGTTACAAAGAGGGCAATAAGAAGCTTCTGTGATGGAGTTGGTGACTGGAATCCCTTATATAGGGATGAGGAATATGCAAAGAATGGCCCATATAAAGGAATAATAGCTCCTCCTTTCTTCGTATATTCTATTCTTCCTGCAGCACCACAATTTGGATTTAGAGGACTTGGTGGGTTTAATGCAAGAAATGAACTTCACTTCTATAAGCCAATAAGACCAGGAACACATATTGAACCTTCATCTCAGTTTAAGGACTTTGAGATAAAAGAAGGAAAAAGGGGAAAGATGGTATTTGAATACTTTGAGCAGAGATATGTAGATGAAGAAGGAGATCTTGTATGCCTTTATAATCAGATGAATATCAGAGTGGAAAGGGTTTCTATGAGGAAAAGCAAGGAAGAGGAAGTGAAAAAGGAAAAGAAAGGTCCACAGCTTCCACATCCATGGACAGACGAAGAATTGGAAAAGATTGAAGAAGAGATCCTAAAAGAAGAATTACGGGGAAGTGAGCCAAGGTATTGGGAGGATGTGCAAGAAGGAGAAGAATTAAAACCTGTAATAAAAGGACCCATAGGCCTTTCTGATATGATCGCATTCTTCTTGGGTGGTGCAACACCTGTAAGGCCATTTGGCCATGAACTTGCAGTAAGGGATAAACAAAGACATCCTGCCTGGTATTTCAGAGATCCTGACACCTATGCATTAGAGCCTGTTTATGCAGTCCATTATAACAAACATGCTGCTTATTCCCAGACAGGCATTGCATGGCCTTATGATGTTGGTATACAAAGACACTGCTGGCAAGGGCATCTTCTTACAAACTGGATGGGAGACCATGGCTGGCTAAAAATGGCAAGGGCAGAATACAGAGGATTTGTATATCTTTCTGATGTAGTCAGGGTTGGAGGAAAGGTTGTAAAGAAATACATAGATGATGAGGGAGAGCCAGTAGTAGAGATAGAAACTTATGCCATAAATCAGAGGGGTGAAAATACAATGCCTGGATATGCAATAGTTGCTCTTCCATCAAGGGAGAAGAATTACTGGCCAGTAGAGAAGAGAGTAAAATAAAGGAGGAGGTTTAAGATGCCACTTAGAACATTTTTGGATGAATTCAAAAGCTATGAAGAGGCAAGAGAGAAGTTTAAATGGTCTGACAGATGGAAGGTATTTGATGGAAACAAAGATAATTTTAACATTGCCCATGAGTGTGTGGACAGACATCCAAAAGAAGATGTTGCTATAAGGATAAAGTTTGCAGATGATAGAAGAGAGGAGATTTATAAATTTAAAGAATTCTCTGAAGCAACATCCCAATTTGCCAACTTTCTTGCAAACAGGGGAATAGAAAAGGGGGATAGGGTTGCACTTCTTCTTCACCCACGTTTTGAATTCTATGTTGGTATGTTTGGAACATTTAAGAGAGGAGCAATAGTAATTCCATGCTCTCCACTGTTTGGACCAGAGGCAGTAGCATATAGGCTCGAAAAAGGCGGTGCAAAGGCAATTCTTACTACAAAGGACAAGATGGATCTTATCCCTGAGGATGTGAGGAAGAAGCTGAATCTTCAGATCATAGATGCAGATACCCTCCTGGATGATATAAGCAAGGAATCTACAGAGTTTACTCCAAATACTACTGCGAATGATATGGCAATGTATCAGTTTTCAAGTGGAACAACAGGTGCACCAAAGATAGTAAACTACAGGCATGGTGCTATTACTGTTGCAGCACCATTTGTAAGATTTTCAGTGGGAATCACAGCAGATGATAACTATTTCTGCCCATCTTCACCTGCATGGGGACATGGGATCTGGTATGGGACAATAGCTCCTCTTATATTTGGTGTTGCAGTAGGGGCATATTCAGGAAAATTTGATCCTGATGTCTGCCTTGAAGCACTCCAGAACTTTGAAATAACAAACATATCTGCAATCGCATCCCACTACAGGCTTATGGTTACTTCTCCAAATGTGGATAAATACAAGCTGAAGCTAAAGAAGCTTACATATACTGGTGAAGCAATGCCAAAAGAGATTATAGAGCTTATCCAGAAAAAGTGGGGAGTAACTCCTTATGTCCTCTACGGAACAACAGAGGTAGGACCACTTACATGTGATTTTGCAGGATTTGAAAACTGGAAACCAAAGCCAGGAAGCCTTGGAAAACCAGCAATTGGATCAGAAGTGGAAGTTCTGGATGAGGAAGGGAATATCTGTCCTCCTGGAAAGGTTGGCCAGATGGCAATAAAGAGAGGAGATAAGTGGATAAAGGTTGGAGACCTGGTATATAAAGATGAGGATGGATACTTCTGGTATGTAGGAAGGGCAGATGATGTAATCATATCTGCAGGATATACAATTGGCCCCATAGAGGTAGAAGAAGCAATCATGAAGCATCCTGCTGTTGAGGAATGTGCTGTAGTGG
>JALVZP010000365.1 GCA_027037575.1 Desulfobacterales bacterium
ATCCCATGAAAATACTATATCTGGATCTATTTCCTTTATCTTTTCAAAATCAACATGAAAGGATTCACCAATAAAAAATACCCTCCCTTTTTCTATTCCATTTCTTATCTCGGGAATCTTCCATGCACTCTTTTTAAAAACAACTCCCCGGACAGTATCTATATGTCCAAGCTCCTTAATAAGTGAGACAGTATAAAGGGAATATGCAATAACCTTCCTTACTGGAATCCTTACTATCTGGTATTTCTTATATCCTTCTGGAATAGGCCCCCCTTTTTTTACCAGAATAATCTTTCTGCCTATGCCATCAGTTATCTCTTTGTATCCATCCTTATAGATAACAGAAAATACCCCTATCTGCTCTGAATTTTCCTTTCCACACCCAAGAAGAAAAGGAAGGATTAAAAGAAATATGACTATCTTCTTCATTTAACTACTCCTAAAAGGCCTATGAAAAATAGGGATACCCCAAACAGCATAGGATATATTCCCCTATCTTTCCTTATTAAAAGCTCCAGAAATGGCTCTTTTTTATAAGAGCTTTCCTTTGGTGCAAAGTCTTCAATGAAGATAGCAAATCCTTTATAAAAGCATGGCCTATTTATAGAGATCCTTTTTTTTACAACCTCTTTTCCATTTTTTATTAACAAGATAGCAGAACAATCAGATGCCTTATTTGCCATGTCAAGGAAATGTGTATCTTCTGGGAAAAAGTCTATCTTTATACTTTTTATACTAATCCTTATATCTGTTCCAGGAATATCTATCCCTTTTTTCTTTGTAATTATGTTTCCAGAAAAGATAGTGCTAAGTGTATGATTTAACAAGATGCCAAGCATAAGTAAAATTGTCCCTGTATGCATAAGAAAAGAACTTTTATTTTTCTCATTCATGATGCACAAAGTGGTTGAAATTGCTATGAAAAAAAGAAGAAAGATACATAAGATAAACCACCAAGTGTAGGAAATATTTTTTATTGCATAAATTTTTATCCAATCCTGGATGGTTTTCTGCTTTAATAAAAGAAAAGGAAGAGGGTCCTTTTTCATCAAAAAAGAGCCATATAACATAAGGAGACTGAGAGAATAGAATAGGAATATGGATATCTTATTGATATAATCCATGAAGCCTCTCATACAAGATCCCCATGCTATTTATTCCACCAACCTGAGGAAGATAATCAAAGAAAAATATAAGAAGGGCGCCTATAAAAAGGTAAAATGAAACTTTTTTTGGCCTTAGATGGAAAAATGCTAAGTAATAGAACCAGATTGCAATATTTTCAAAATAGAAATAATTCCAAGAAATAATATCACCTCTTCCAACATAGCTCCATATCATTCCAAAAAGGCCTGCTATACAAAGGGAAAAAAAACCATAAGTGGCTAAGGAATATGCATCTTCTTTTAAAAAAGTGGCCCTATATGCTGACAGAAAGAGAAGTCCATGTGCAATAAAGAGAAAAAGATGGAATATATGGGCATATATACTCTTTGACATAAGTGTATATGGTGGATAATAGCCTTCAGAAAAAAAGGAAGGAATAAGAGAAGAAATAAGGATAAATCCTTTCATAATACGATCTTCCCTAATTTTTAGACTAA
>JALVZP010000366.1:0-4965 GCA_027037575.1 Desulfobacterales bacterium
AGCATTATTTGATGAATATGGCATAAAGGCAATAGTAGGTGCTCCCCAAATAGATGCAATAGAGGCAATAAAAGAGTATATAAGGGGAACATTAGCAACAGGAGAGAATATATGTAATCACTAAATACAAAAAGGAGGAAGATATGTCACCACAAGGACAAGGAAGAGGAATGGGAAGAGGACAGGGAATGGGAGGTGGTAGAGGAAGAGGTGGAGGAAGAGGAGCTGGACCAGGTGGAAATTGTATATGCCCAAATTGTGGAGAAAAGGTTCCTCATGAAAGAGGAATTCCATGTTTTCAAGTAAAATGCCCAAGATGTGGAACTCCTATGATAAGAGAATAGGAGATCTGGCTTATGGAAGATAAATTTGATGAATTTGCCAAAAGGCTCCAGGAAGAGATTCTTGAACAGGCAAGAGAAATTTATGGAGAAAAAGGATTTAATAGATGGATGAATATAAAATATATGGGAGTTATAGAAGATCCTGATGGACATGCGAGAGTTACAGGAAGATGTGGAGATACTATAGAGATATTTTTGAAATTTAATGGAGAAAAAGTAGAAAAGGCATCTTTCATTACAGATGGATGTGCTTCAAGTGCGATATGTGCCTCATTTGCAGTAGAGCTTGCTATTGGAAAGATCCCTGATGAGATAGCAGAAATTACAGGAGAAAGGATATTAGAAGAGATAGGGAAATTTCCAGAAGAGGAAAGACATTGTGCCTTTTTGGCAGCAGAGACACTCCAGGAGGCATTAACTAACTATATGATAAAACAGGCAAAAAGAAAGGAAGAAAAAAGATGATAATAAGCATTGCAAGTGGAAAGGGAGGAACAGGAAAAACTACAATAGCAACAAGTCTTGCTTTATCTTTAAACAATGTTTTCTTTTTAGACTGTGATGTAGAAGAACCTAATGCCCATTTTTTTTTAAAACCAGAGATAAAGGAAATAGAAGTAGTAAAGAGGCCTGTTCCAGAAGTGGATAAAGAAAAATGCATCTTTTGTGGAAAGTGTGCAGGGATATGTGAATTTAAGGCAATTATGGTTGTAGGAAAAAGCATACTCACTTTTCATGAACTATGCCATGGCTGTGGAGGCTGTGTAAGGATATGTCCTGAAAATGCAATAAAGGAAGGCGAAAAGGAAATAGGTATTATAGAGAAAGGAAATACTAATGGGATAAAGTTCTTTCATGGAAAACTAAATATTGGAGAGGCAATGAGCCCTCCTCTTATAAAAAAATTGAGAAACTATGAAAATAAGCAAGGAATTACTATCATAGATGCTCCTCCTGGGACTTCTTGTCCTGTTATTGCTTCGATAAAGGGATCAGACTTCGTTATCCTTGTAACAGAACCCACCCCTTTTGGCTTATATGATCTTGAGCTTGCTGTAGGTGCAGTAAAAACTCTTAAAATACCTCATGGAATTATAATAAACAGGGCAGATATAGGAGATGACAGGATTATAAGATATGCAGAAAGGGAAAAGATTCCGATACTTCTCGAGATTCCATTTGATAAAAGAATAGCAGAGGCATATTCACAGGGTATTCCCTTAGTGGAAGATATGCCTGAGTGGAAAGAAAAATTTTTAGATGTGTATAAAAAGATAGGAGAGATTTTAAAAAATGAAAGAACTTGTGATACTTAGTGGAAAAGGAGGAACTGGAAAGACAAGTCTTACTGCATCTTTTGCCTCCTTAGCAGAAAATAAGGTCTTATGTGATGCAGATGTAGATGCAAGTGATCTCTGGCTTATTCTTTCTCCTAAGATAAGGAAAGAGGAAGAATTTAGATCTGGTCATATTGCAAAAATAAATAAGGACAAGTGCACAGAATGTGGTCTTTGTAGAGAATTATGTAGATGGGATGCAATTAGTGAAGATTTTGTGATTGATGAAATAGAGTGTGAAGGGTGTGGGGTATGTTATCATTTTTGTCCTGAAAAGGCTATAGATTTTCCTGAAAAGGTCTGTGGAAAATGGTTTATATCAGACACCAGATTTGGCTCAATGGTTCATGCAAGGCTTGGTATAGCAGAGGAAAACTCCGGGAAGCTTGTAGCCTTAGTAAGACAAGAGGCAAGAAAGATAGCAGAAGAGAATGGGTTTGATTTAATTATTACAGATGGCCCTCCTGGAATAGGATGTCCAGTGATTTCTTCGATTGGAGGAGCAACTGCTATCCTTATAGTTTCAGAGCCAACAATTTCTGGAATACACGATATGCAAAGAGTGTTACAGCTTTCAGACCATTTTAATGTTCCTGCAATGCTCTGTGTAAATAAAGCTGATATAAATCCTGAAGAAACAGAAAAGATAATATCTTTTGCTCAAAGAAAAAAGATACCAATTTTAGGAGAGATTCCATTTGATTCTATATTTACAAAGGCAATGATACAGGGAAAAAATGTAATTGAGTTTGATAAAGATTCTATTGTCTCAAAGAAAATAAAAGAAATATGGAAAAATGCCCAGGCCCTTATTGAGACCTGGGCAAAGTAAGCTTTATTTATTTGCTTCCTGCTCTAATTCAGCTATCCTCTTTTCTATTGCATCTAACTCCCTTTTAAGCATCTCAGCTTCACCCCTTAATACTTCCATTTCTTCCTCTGGACTTGGTTCATAATATGGATCATATGCTGGATAAGGAGCATATGGAGGAGCAAACCACCTCCATCTCCAGCCACGTCCTCTACCAAAACCCCATCCTCTACCTAAGCCAAGTCCTCTTCCTCTCCACCACCATCCTCTTCCAAATGGCCCATATGGATTACACCAACCTAAACCTCTACCTGTCATTGGCCCTAATCCCCAAGGTCCTGTCCCATCTAAACCTGGCATATTCCTCACCTCCTCTTTTATTTATTTTTTAGATCCAAAATGGGTATAGATATGCGTAGGCAGGAGGAGCAAACCACCTCCATCTCCAGCCACGTCCTCTACCAAAACCCCATCCTCTACACCACCAGAATCCCATAGGTGGAAGAAAATATGGATTATATGGCCATAGCCACCATCCCCATCTCATTTTTAACCCTCCTTTTATTTATTTTGAGCTTATGCTCATAATATATATAAATACAATTTATCTTTTAGTCAATAGGATAAAGGAGGCAGTATTCAGTTAAAAATCACCTGACAGGCAATAAATTCCATCTAATAAAGACCAGCGCTAAAGCTCTAAATAAAGCTCTAATGGATTTAGCATAAGCTTTTGTTTTTCTCTTTAACATAGCTAACTTAATTCTTAAAAAAGAATGCAATCCCTCATTCCAATTTGTGCAACCATATTTGGTTATTTTCCTGTTTTCTAATCCATCATAAACCTTATAACCATCTGTCTGAAATTCTTCTGCTATCGGTATTTGATAATAAAGCTTCCAAAATGTTTCTTCATCTCTAATTTCAAAAAACTTTGTGTCTTTGTCAAAAACTGCTGTCCATATCCATATGTCTTTTGCCTACATAAGTCCCTATCTCGTCTAATCCAGCTCTTTTAAAGGTTTTATTTATCTGCCTTTTTTCCTTGCCTCAATTTTTTTTATAGCTCTTTCTCCTTCTACCCTAATCCAGCTACGCACTGTCTCATATGGTATTTCTAATGATCGATTTATTACTGCTATCTCTACACCGTCTGTATATAGCCTTATTGCTATCTTCTTTAGATCATTAGGATATCTGTTTTTTTCGTATTTTTCTAAAAAGTACGAGTGGCAGTCTTTACAATAAAAATAAAATCTTTGAACCCCTTTTTTATTCTTCCCTTTCTTTATTATGTTCTCTGAGTTAGAGTATTTGCACTCCATGTTTTTACTTTACCCAGGTTATATTTAACTGTCTGCCGACAGTGACAAATCCTGCTGGAAATTTATCTTTTTTAACAAGGTGGGATAACTTATCCCAATCTGGACTAAGGTCTGGGCTTACTGGGTTATATTCCCTTCCCAAGATCTTCTAAGTGGAGTAATAGCTTCTTCACATATACAAGAAGGGAGCCACAAAGTTCCTTTATCTCCCAAGCATGATTTAACAGCATAGAAAAGTACCCATCTTCTTTTGCTATAGAATTTAATTTTGTTTATATTAACTATATTAAAAAGATTTTATTCCTTTATCTTTGCTGAAAATGGCTTTGAGAATTTCTATTAAATGTGGCTTCGCTGTTTTTTTAAGAATAACTTCCATTTTTTTTAGCTACAGCAAAAAGTCTTAAGGAGAATTTTTGCTGTTTGTTTTGTAGATAATTCCATATTTTTAGGTTCTTAAAACCTAAAACTAATTGCTGGATAGCAATGCAAATATATTTTCCAAAAAATGTAGCGTGTTTTATAACTTTTGCAAAGATACCTATTATGGCTTCAGCCATACCACCAAGTGGTTCAAAAATCAAAACTTCAAGACCCGCATCCTTCAGCATACTTTTTAGTCCATAGGGAGTATATCTAAAAAAATCATTTGGTTCATCATGAATCCAATAAAGAAACAGAGTATTAAAAAAAAGGATTCCATCCTTTTTAAGAATCCCTGAGATCTCTTTTAAAGCAAGATGAAGTCTTCTAAGGCGTAAGGCGTTCTAACACATCCGAAAGTATTACTGTATCAAATACATTATTCTTAAATGGAAGGTAAAAATTGAGATCAGCTATGAGATCATAGTGCCTTAAAAATGGGTTATTTCAAAACAATAGACTCTACTAACATGAGGTCTATAGAGCTCATACAGAGGAATTGCTCCACATCTTGCATCCAGAATTATTCCATAGGCATAAACGGGAATATATCTTTCATAGGCCTTTGCAATAAGATTGGTATTAAGTCTGCTGCTAATACTAACATAATTTGTATTGCTTGATGCCAAAAATCTATTATCTTTAAATACAAATTTTGAAGGTTTCCAAAGCTTTTTATTTCTCATTTTTCCTGTTTTTACAAAAATCCTAATCCTATATCAAGT
>JALVZP010000366.1:4975-5544 GCA_027037575.1 Desulfobacterales bacterium
CAATGCCCTATCATATCCTCCATTTTTCAAGGATAAAGAGTATAAGCGTAGATGAGCTATCTGATCATCTCCTCAAATCTGATTGCTATCTAAGGGACAACTTAAAAGAAATAAGATGCACAATCTATGTGGAAAGGCCTGAGCTGAACATAATAGATGCAAGATGTGAAATAAGATCTGGGAATAGTAAAGAGATAATTCCAAAAGAAGAGTTTGATCAGCTTATAGGAAGCAGAATTGGCCCAGGGATATTTAAGATAATAAAGAACACAGTAGGAGATAACTTTCAGATAGCATTCTCCTTAGAAGAGTGCTGTAGGGCAGTAATCCTTTCCTTTACAAAGGAGGATCTCCTTACATCTCCAAGACCAGATGATGATGAAGAGGCAATAAGATACTATGCAAATATGGTAAGGGAAAATGTAAGGCTTTATGGAAGATGCGCTGCCTTTTCAGAAGGAAGCAGGATAATAGAAGAGGTGGAGAAAATGAAAGATGCTTAAATTCATGAGAAATAAGATAGTTGGAATAGAAAGGATAGCCCCTGACGAGGTCCTTGTTCATGGTAT
>JALVZP010000367.1 GCA_027037575.1 Desulfobacterales bacterium
ATTGGGTTGTAAGAATTCCTGTAATTCTCTTTTGTATAACCATACATGAGTATGCACATGGAAGAGTTGCATATATGCTTGGGGATCCAACTGCAAAGATGTCAGGAAGACTGACACTTAATCCATTACATCACTTAGACCCTTTAGGAGCAATATTGCTTTTTCTTTTTAATTTTGGATGGGCAAGGCCTGTTCCTGTTAACCCATCCTATTTCAAAGACATAAGAAGAGACACGATGCTAATGGCAATGGCAGGTCCAGGTGCAAATCTCCTTGCAGCACTAATTGCTGGTCTATTTATAAGGTATCTTCTTATTGGATGGAAGCTCTATCAGCTTGTCCTTTTATATATGCTCTTTATGAATATAGGTCTTGCCCTATTTAATCTGATTCCTATTCCTCCCTTGGATGGATCACATATCTTAGAAAATCTCCTTCCTTATGAGCTTTCTATGAAGTATCAGCAGATAGGAAGGTATGGAATAATGATCCTTTTTGGAGTGGTATTGTTAGATAGCTTTGCAGGAACGAGGATACTTACTACACTACTAATCTATCCTATGTTTCTGATTGCAAAGCTTTTTGCTGGGAAAAACCTTTTTATATTAATGCACATGCTAAGATAGATGCTTGATCCAGAAAAAAATTATCTCCCAGACAATGTAAGGCATATCTATATGATGGGAATATGTGGGGCTGGTATGTCTGCACTTGCTGGGATGCTAAAAAGTATGGGATTTGATGTAAAGGGTTCTGATCAGAATCTTCATCCTCCAATGAGCAATCTTTTAGAAACTTTAAATATCCCTGTTTTTAAAGGTTATAGCCCAAAAAATATAGACAGATTAAAGGAAATAGATCTTGTAATAATTGGGAATGTGATAAGAAGAGACAATCTTGAGCTAATCAGTATATACAAGAGAGAGATTCCATATCTCTCCTTTCCTCAAGCAATAAATAAACTGATCCTGAAAGATAAAAAGAGCATTGTAATTTCAGGAACTCATGGAAAGACCACGACTACAACTCTTATCTCTTGGATCTTAAGAAAGGCAGGACTTAATCCAGGACTTATTGTGGGAGGAATATCCAAAAATATAGGTGTAAATTTTATGTTACCATCTAAGGAGAGTAGATACTTTGTGATAGAAGGGGATGAATACGATTCCTCCTTCTTCGATAAAAACCCGAAATTCTTTCACTACGATCCCTTTGTCTTGGTTATAACTGGGATAGAATATGATCATGCAGATATATACAAAAGCTTGGAACAGATTGTTTTAAACTTTAGAAGGCTCATCAGGAATGTCCCGAAGGAAGGAGCAGTTGTCTTTAATAGAGAAAGTAGTTTGTGTCTTTGGGAATCCATTAAAGCAGAGTCAAGAAAGATTTCATATGGATTAAGTCAAGACTCGGATTTCTTCATAGAGGATAGTTGGTTTGAAGGAGGAAGGACATATTTTGAGGTCTATAAAGGTAATAAAAAGTATATGACATTTTCTACATCCTTATATGGATCCCATAATCTTTTAAATATGCTTGCTGCAATAGCTGTAGCAGATTTTCTAAAAATAGATCCAGA
>JALVZP010000368.1 GCA_027037575.1 Desulfobacterales bacterium
AATATAAAAAAAAAAAAAAAAGAGACAAAGAGATAGAACATAGAATAAGAAAGATAAACTGTCTTATAAATGCATTGAATGTAAAGCTACATAAGGAGTTGAGAAAGGATGATACTACTTTTGTCTCCAGGACAAAACTGGAAGTAACAAAATACAAACCATATCAAATAGTTGTTCTAAGGGCTGTTCCAATAAATCCTCTTATAACAGAAGAGGTATTGAAAGAGATAGTATCTGTTCAGAACTGTATTGGGATGAAGCTGTGGAAGGAGTTCAGGCCTGCATATCTAAGGCTGTTTGAGGAAGAAAAAGAAAGACGAGTTGGCCTCCTCTAAGCATAAGATAGAGAAAGCTGCCAGTGTAATAGCTTCCTTTACATTCCTGAGCCGTATTCTTGGTCTCATCAGGGATATGGTCATAGCTAAAATATTCGGCTCGGGGATTCTAACTGATGCCTTCTTTGTAGCATTTAGGATACCCAATCTCTTAAGGAGGCTTTTTGGAGAAGGATCCCTTACTGCAGCATTTGTTCCTGTATTTTCTGAGCATCTATCAAAGGACAAAAAAGATGCCCTTAGGCTTGCAAATGGTTTCTTAAGTATCCTGTCATTTATCCTGGCTATTATTGCAGTAGCTGGAGTCCTTATTGCTCCTTTAATAGTTAGAATCCAGGCATACGGATTTGGAACAGAAAGCTATGAATACAAATTAACAGTCCTTCTTGCAAGAATTACATTCCCCTATGTATTTTTTATCTGCCTTGTTGCATTCTTTATGGGGGTATTAAACTCTTTTAAGCATTTTGCTGCTCCGTCAGCAGCTCCTATATTTTTGAATTTGAGTCTGATAGGAAGTGCATTTCTGATATCTCCTCATTTAAGTGTGCCCATCTTAGGACTTGCAATTGGAGTTCTAATTGGTGGTTTTTTACAGCTTTTTCTTCAAATACCCTGGGCAATAAGGTATGGAATCGATATTATTCCGTCTTTTAAGAATATATATCATCCTGGAATAAAAAAGATAGGCACTTTAATGATACCTGCTATATTTGGTGCTGCTGTTTATCAATTAAATCAATTTGTAAGCACATTTCTTGCCTCTTTTCTTCCTCGAGGAAGCATATCTTGGCTCTATTATGCAGACAGATTAGTTCAATTTCCCTTGGGGGTTTTTGCAATATCTATAAGCACTGCATCACTTCCATCTCTCTCTGATCATATGGCAGTAAATGAAAAAGAGGAGTTTATAAAGACATTGAAAAGGGCATTAAACCTTACATTCTTTATATCTATCCCTTCAGCAATAGGTCTGATCCTTCTTGGGGAGCCAATAGTAATGATCCTGTTTGAAAGGGGAGCGTTTCATCACTCTGATACTATAAACACAAGTTATGCACTTACATTTTACGCTATTGGGCTTTGTGCATTTTCTGCAGTAAGGGTGCTTGTAAATGCATTCTATGCGATGAAGGATACCAGGACTCCTGTTAAGATTGCAACTGTCTCCCTTTTAGCCAATTTTCTTTTTGGACTTATACTTATGCATCCCCTAAAACATGCTGGCCTTGCTTTGGGCC
>JALVZP010000369.1 GCA_027037575.1 Desulfobacterales bacterium
AATTTGAGCAGTAGCTACTGTTCCTGAATTATCACCTATGATTAGGTCATCATAACCTGTTCCCTGAATGGTATCAATCTTATCTGTTAGAGTAAAGGTCTGTCCTGTATGTGGTGCCTGATATCCCTGAATCCATGTGTCCACATCAGTTGTGCTACTTACGCTTTCAAGTGCACTCTTGAATACATTTATATCTGATGACTCAACTTTTCCATTATGATCAACATCAGCATCTTTGTAAAGATCTGCAAACTTGATACCTGCCTCTGCACGCTTTTCAAGTGTCAGAGTTGCAGTTTCATTAGGATACTGTGTTACTGCAGCATAGAGTATATCAGCAATAACCTTTCCCATAGTTGTAGCACCAGACTTGATCTGATCTACCCAATACTTGATCCCATCTGGATCATCAGAATAGGATTTTCCAAGCATGTTTTCATATACAGTAGTTACAAGTGTAAAAGGATCAGAAAGACTTTCATATCCAGAATACTGAATTGCTGCTGCAAGCATGTTTTCTGCAAGAGCAGATGTATCCCAGTTGTTATCTGATGCTTGAAATTCCCAGTAGCTCAGACCCTCACCATCTGGCAAACGGCCAAATACACCCGCATAGATCGCTGAAATGTCATGTTTTAGATCACTAAGTATTGCCATAACCTAACCTCCTTTGATTATTTTTTTCTTTTGTATCATGCTATCTATAAAAAATCAACTAAGGTGTCAAGAATAAATTGCACTTGAAATTGAAAGAACGTGCTTATATAATTTTTTCACATCTGCTTGCTAACTTTCCAAAAAAAAAGTTAAAAAGTCAAGGATTTTTTTATGTTAAGGCTAAAAGGAGAAAAAGGGATTGAGAAGGGTCTGAGGAAAGAAGTAGAGAGAATGAAGAAAATTCTTGAAGAAAGAAAAAAAGCATCAATTCTAAAGGAGTGGAAGAATAAAGAGAAGGATGAGGATATATATGAACTCTCGAATGTGCTTAAACTGGATGGGGAAGAATTTATTAAAATTGCCTATGAAGCGATTCTTTTAAGAGAACCAGATACCACAGGAATGAGTCACTTTCTTTCAAGGCTTCTTTCTGGAGACCTGAGAAAGGTTGAAATTATAGCAGGGCTAAAGCTTTCTCCAGAGGGGAAAGGAAAAAGGTCAAAACTTAAAGGACTCTGGAAGGCGATTCTTATCTCCTCACTTTATAAAATACCTATTTTTGGGAAGATTGCTGAAAGTATAGGATTTTTTTTTACCCTTCCCTCCTTTCTTACCAGGATTAGAGTAATTGAAGGAAACCTCTGGAAGACAAGGAAAGAGCTTTCTGAAACCAAAGAGAAATTTGTAAGAAGGGCAGAGAAGATAGAAGAAAGGACAAAGAAGATTGAAGATGATCTCTTTGAAAGGGATATAGTTCCAGAGATATGGAAAGAGGATCTTTCTCCAGAAATAATGGTTTCAAATAAGGAATTTTATGCAGGATTTGAGGAAGTATTCAGGGGGAAGAGGGAAAAAATTAGAGAAAGGCAAAGGTTTTATGTTAAGCTTCTTGAAAGGAACTTTAAAGGAAACGAAGAGC
>JALVZP010000370.1 GCA_027037575.1 Desulfobacterales bacterium
TTTCTTGTATCTTCCTCTATCTCTGAATTTAGTCCTCCCATTATCCCAGCAAGTGCAACAGGCCTTTCTGCATCACATATGAGAAGGATTTCTGGAGAAAGTCTATGTGTTATACCATCTAAGGTGGTAAACTCTTCACCTTCTTTTGCACATCTTACAACTATCTTTGGTCCTTCTAATCTATCCATATCAAATGCATGAAGGGGTTGACCCATCTCGAGCATTACATAATTGGTTATATCCACAATATTATTTATTGCCCTTAATCCTGAAAGGTATAGCCTATATCTCATCCAGAAAGGGGATTGCCTTATTTCTATATCCCTTATTATCCCGGCACAATATCTCCTACATTTATCTGGCTCTTTTATCTCTACACTTGCGAAAGAGCTTGCATCTTTATCCATTTCTTCATATTCCATTTCTGGCATTTTGACAGGAACTTCAGTGATTGCAGAGACCTCTCTTGCTATCCCAAGAATGGATGTACAATCTCCCCTGTTTGGAGTAATTTCTATATCCAAGACCCAATCCTCAACTGGAATGGCATCTTTTATAGATATTCCTATAGTAGTTCCAGAAGGAAGCTCCATTACTCCTGTATGATCATCTGTAAGTCCAAGTTCATCTTCTGCAAGAAGAACACCATTTGATTCAATTCCTTTTAATTTTGCTTTTTTTATCTTCATACCATTTGGCAGCCTTACTCCAGGAAGGGCAATAGGTGAAATCATGCCTTCCTTTAAGTTTGGAGCACTACTTACTACCTGGACAATCTCCTTTCCTATATCAACCTGGCATATATAAAGTCGGTTCGCATTAGGATGCCTCTTTATTTCAACTACCTTTCCAGTGAGAATCTGATCCAAGCCATTTCCAACAGGATAGCAATCACTTACCTCAAGCCCCTTTAATGTGAGCATTTCCGCAAGCCTTTCTGGTTCTATATCAATATCTACAAGCTCTTTTAACCAGCTATAAACAATTTTCATCTTTTACCTCTTAAGGAAGGGATTAAAATTGTCTTAAAAATCTCATTTCATTTCTATAAAATAGTTGAATATCCTCTATCCCATACTTAAGCATTGCAATCCTTTCTATTCCCATTCCAAATGCAAATCCTGAATAGAGCTCAGGATCATATCCAACAAACTTATATACCTCTGGATCAACCATCCCTGACCCAAGTATTTCAAGCCATCCCGTAAATGAACATGTCCTACAGCCTTTACCTTTACAAATAACACATTCTATATCCACCTCTGCACTCGGTTCTGTAAATGGGAAAAAGCTTGGCCTGAATCTCACCTTTGTATCCTTTCCAAACATCTTGTGAACAAATAAGGTGAGTATACCTTTGAGATCACCAAAGCTGACATCTTTGTCTACAAGAAGTCCTTCTACCTGATGAAACATAGGGGTATGACTGACATCTGAGTCTCTCCTATATACCTTTCCTGGACATATAATTGCAACTGGAGGCCTTTCTACCTCCATAACCCTTACCTGAATAGGAGAGGTATGTGTCCTAAGAAGGAGATTTTCAGTTATATAGAATGTATCCTGCATATCCCTCGCAGGATGATCCTTTGGAATATTTAAGGCCTCAAAATTGTAGTAATCAAGTTCTATTTCAGGCCCTGTAACAATTCTGAAACCCATCTTTGAAAATATTTCGCACACTTCATTAATTATAGTTGTGATTGGATGGAAATGACCTCTTAAAGGGGCCCTTCCAGGGAGGGTAATGTCAATAAATCTTTTTTCCTTTCCTTTCTTTTCAAGCCTTTCTTTAAGTTCTTCATATTCTCTTTTTAATCTCTCTCTTAGCTGATTTGCAAGCTTTCCTATTTCGGGCCTTTCTTGTGGAGGAAGCTTTCCAATAGACTTCATTATGGAGGTCAGTTCAGACTTTTTTCCAAGATACTTTATCCTGAACTCTTCCAGATCTTTAAGATCTGTTATCTTCCTTAGTGATTCAATTGCCTCTTTTTCTAATTCTTTTATCCTTTCTTTCATTTTACCGGGCTTGTGCAACACTTTTTACCAAGCTTTCAAATCTTTCAGGATCATTTACTGCCATATCTGCAAGCATCTTCCTGTTTATCTCAATTCCAGCCTTTTTAAGAAGTCCTATAAACTTGCTGTATGATAAGCCAAATTGCCTTGCTGCTGCATTAATACGAACTATCCAAAGCCTCCTAAACTCCCTCTTTCTTACCTTCCTATCCCTATATGCATAGGCAAGTGCCCTTTTTACTGCAACACTTGCAGTCTTATATTGTCTACTTAGACCTCCTCTATATCCCTTTGCAAGCTTTAAGACCTTTTTTCTCCTTCTCCTTGCCTTAAATCCCCTCTTTACTCTCATACCTTACCTCCTTTATCCATAAGGAAGAAGCCTTTTTACTTCCTTTACATTTGTTTTGTCTATAATATCAGGTCTTCTGAGCATCCTTTTTCTCTTTCTTGTCTTCTTTGTTAAAAGATGGCTTTTCCCAGACTTATATCTTCTTATCTTCCCCTTTGCGGTAAAACGAAATCTCTTTGCTGCTGATCTATTTGTCTTTAGCTTTGGCATGTTTCCTCCTTATTAATTATTTTGGTAATATTACCATACTTAATCTATTATTTGTTTCCTTGGTTGGATGCCTTTCAATATGTCCAATATCAGACACTTCATTTGCTATTCTGTTTAGCATTTCAAATCCTCTATCTATATGAACAACTTCTCTTCCTTTAAAGAAAATGGTTACTTTAACTCTATCTTTTTTTTCTAAAAACTTTCTTATCTGCTTTAGTTTTACATAAAAATCATGTTCATCTGTATTTGGTCTCAATTTTACTTCCTTTAGTTGTGGTTGATGATGCTTTTTCTTTGCCTCCTGAAGCTTCTTTGTTACCTGATACTTAAATTTTCCATAATCCATAATCTTACAAACAGGGGGATTTGCCTTAGGAGCAACTTCTACCAAATCCAGACCCTGTTCTTTTGCTATCCTAAGTGCTTCCCTTAAAGGAACAATCCCTAATTGTTTTCCCTCTTCTGAAATAAGCCTTACATTTTTCGCCTTTATTTTTTCATTAACTCTGGGTTCATTTTCCTTTTGTATGGCTATTTCACCTCCTTTCTTCTATTTCTTTTTTTATCCTCTCTACCAAAGAAGATATAGGCATAAGGGGAAGATTTTCTCCACTTCTAAGTCTTACAGTTACTCCATTGTTTTCTACTTCCTTATCTCCCACAATAACCATGTATGGTATCTTCATGGTTTGGGCTTCCCTTACCTTATAACCAAGCTTTTCATTTCTAAAGTCCCCTTTTGCCCTTATTTTATTTTCCTTTAATACCTCTAACACCTTCTTCCCATATGGAACATGACTATCTGTAATACTCATAACAACTGCCTGAACAGGAGAGAGCCACACAGGAAATGCCCCATTATAATGCTCTATTAAGATGCCTATGAACCTCTCTATAGCTCCCAAGATAACCCTATGTATCATAGCAGGTCTATGTTTCTCCCCATCCTTTCCTATATAGGAAAGATCAAATCTTTCTGGAAGGGTAAAATCACATTGTATTGTAGCACATTGCCATTTTCTTCCCAATATATCTTCTAATTTTACATCTATCTTTGGTCCATAAAATGCACCTTCTCCTTCATTTATATCATAGGAGAGCCCAAGATCTTCCATTGCTGAAACGAGTGCATTTGTTGCCCTTTCCCAATCTTCATCTGACCCAATAGACTTTTCTGGCCTTGTGCTCAGCTCCAATTCATATTCAAATCCAAATATTCCCATCACATCTTTAACAAAATTAAGCACCCCTTTTATTTCATCTTTAAGTTGATCTGGAGTGCAAAATATATGTGCATCATCTTGAGTAAACTCCCTAACCCTTAAAAGACCGTGAAGAACACCAGATTTTTCATGTCTATGAACAGTTCCAAGCTCAAAATATCTTTTAGGAAGATCTCTATAGCTTCTTATCTTAGATGCATATATAAACATGTGGGCAATACAATTCATTGGCTTTATTCCATAAGACTGTTCATCAATATTTGTGAAGTACATATTTTCTCTATAATTGTCAAAATGACCGGATTTTTTCCATAGCTCTGTCTTTAGCAGTTCAGGTCCTTTTACCAGTTCATAACCCCTTTTTAAATGTTCTTCTATTTCAAAGGTTTCTAATACATACCTGAGCATAGCACCATTTGGATGCCATACAATAAGACCTGCTCCAATCTCTTCATGCATGCTAAAGAGATCAAGCTGTTTTCCAAGAATTATATGATTTCTCTTCTTTGCCTCCTCAATCCTCCTCAGGTAGTCCTCAAGGGATTTCTTATTTGGAAATGCAGTTCCATATATACGACTAAGCATAGGATTCCTTTCATCTCCTCTCCAGTATGCACCTGCAGTATGGGTCAATGCAAATGCCTTTATCATGCCAGTAGATGGGATATGGGGACCACGGCAGAGATCTGTAAAATCTCCCTGTGTATAAAGCGATACCTTCTCATCAGGAATCTCTTTTAACAACTCTACTTTGTATTTCTCCCCCTGAGATTCAAAGAATCTTATAGCCTCTTCCTTAGATACCTCTTTTCTTACAAATGGGTAGTTTTCTTTTATAATCTTTTTCATCTCCTCTTCTATCCGAGGAAGATCCTCCTCCCTGAATGGCCTTTCATATTCAAAATCATAATAAAAACCATCCTTTATTGCTGGTCCTATTGCTACCTTTACTCCAGGAAAGAGCCTCTTTACTGCCTGTGCCATGACATGAGCTGTACTATGTCTTAAGATTTCAATCCCTTCCTCAGAATCGATATAGATTGGCTCTATCTCGGCATTCTTATCTATCTTAAAGGAGAGATCCTTTGCTTCTCCATTTACCTTAATTGCTACTATCCTTTTTAATTCTTTCATACCTAAGGCCTTTAATATATCCATTCCAGAAGCAGGTCCAGAAAATTCTAATGTCCTTCCTTTTTTTGTTCTCACTTTGACTATCATCTTAACACCCCATTTATAAACGCTTTATTATTTAAATGATAATCCAGTTTTATGCAACAATATTTTTTCTTTAAACGGCTGCTGATCAAAATGTTTGACTGTATTATAGGGCAAATGCTATTTAAAAAACAATTCTACTAAAACCTGTAAGGAGTAAGGAAGGTATGCAACTTAAGATTATCACCTCTGATTCTCCAAAGAAAAAGCCGGAAAATGAAGAAAAACTTGGATTTGGAGATATATTTTCTGATCATATGTTTGTTATGAAGTATGAAGAAGGAAAGGGATGGCATGATCCATGTATAAGACCATATTCCAAAATAGAGCTTGATCCTGCAGCAATGGTTCTCCATTATGCACAGGCCATATTTGAAGGACTTAAGGCATATAGGAGAAGGGATGGAGGAATAAATCTGTTTAGGCCATGGGACAATCTTAAAAGATTTAACAGATCTGCAAGAAGGATGTGTATGCCAGAGATAGA
>JALVZP010000371.1 GCA_027037575.1 Desulfobacterales bacterium
CCATGGTCCCAGAGCACCCCCAAAGGCATACACTGAAGATGATAGCAGATATACTGGATAAAGGGGGTATAATTGCCTATCCAACAGATACATTCTATGGCATTGGGTGCGATCTATATAACAAATCCAGCATAAGACTCATCTATCAAATCAAAAAGAGGCCGTTAAGTAAACCATTTTCTTTCATATGCAGTAGCATAAAACAGATTAGCGAGTATGCAGTTGTAACAGATTATGCTTATAGGATACTAAAAAGATATTTTCCAGGGCCATATACATTTATCCTGAAAGGGACAAGACTTGTTCCAAAACTCTTATTAACAAAGAGGAAAGAGGTTGGAATAAGGATGCCTGATAATAAGATCTGTCTTGGCATTGTAGAGATCCTTGGAAGACCAATCATAAGCACAAGTGCAGGATATGATGACCCTTATGAGATAAGGGATGTGTATGGATATTATCTGGATGCAATAGTGGATGGAGGAATTATATATCCTGAACCTTCTTCTGTTGTTTCCCTAATTGATGACAAACCAAAGGTATTAAGGGAAGGAAAGGGGGATGTAAGTGAGTTTCTAATGGAGCAAGAAGAGGAAGAGGAGGAAGAAGAATATGAGGAATATTATTAGAATCCTCTGAAACCAACTCCGGAAATATATTCCATTAAATTTAGTAAAAGCAGGAATCTAAGATAAAAAGATAGGGATAGAAAGGGTATAACAGACTATACTTATAACTCTTCCTTTCAGAAATAAAAATTCCTTTCCATCCCATACATAAGGGCTATAGACTTAATATATGGCCTTTAAAAGCTGCGCCCTGCAGTTTCTCAATCTACTACTTATAACTGTAGCAATCTTTCTATAAACAATCATCCCTACTAAAGGATCCTTTTCTAAAATGCTCATCAATTTTTCTCTTTCCATAGATGCTGCCCTTGTCGGTTTTCTTGTAATAGCACCACTTGTATAATAATGTGGAGGGACCAATGCACTCCAGCCAAATGTTTCGTAAGGTATCTTTATAATAGATAAAGGTATTCTTTCTGGCCTAACTGAAGATTGAATAAATATCTCTATCTCTCCTTCTAATAATGTATAGACCCTCTTTGCATCATCGCCTTCGTGGAATATGATTTCATTTTCCTTAAATTCATGAACCTCACAAATGTCTTTTATCTTGTTCAAATATTCATCTGGAATTCCCTTTAATAATTCAATCTTCTTTAGTTCTTCAATACTAAGCATATTTACCCCCTTTTATTTATTTGGATAAAAGGCAAAAGGAAATTGCCTGTATAGAAAAGGATGTCTTCTTTTCCAATTTCAAGCAACTTAATCCTGTATATCTTAAGTAAAGCAGATGTAACTCCTATACCATATTTTGATGGTTTTTCACAATAGGGAGTTTTTACTCCACAGGAAGGACTTTTATCTTTTACAATTGCAAGTTCAACATTATATCTTATTGCCTTTTCAAGACTGATATATGCCCCTTTTTTAAAATTTTCTGTAACATCCTCTCCTTTTTCATTGATAACCCTCGCCTTTCCCATAATCACATCCAT